>NZ_CP040275.1 GCF_013393905.1 Nostoc sp. C052 | reverse complement strand
TTGCTTTTACCCCTCTTGGCTACTCTAACTCACTGGCCAGTAATGCAAAAACTTCGTCTTCTGATAAATCTGCTAGTTCATCTTGGGACGATTGTATTGGAGGGGGACTATTACCCCGTCCAATACTTGCCCTGTTCCCTGTTCCCTGTTCCCTGTTCCCTTGAAAGGACTGTTCTAACATTTCCTGTTCTAGATATCCCACCAAAGCATCTAATGTCGGATAGTCAAACAACAGCGTTGATCGCAGGGTCTTACCAACACTCATCTGTAGCTGATTTCTTAAATCGAGTACCATCAACGAGTCGATTCCTAAATCGAACAAAGGTTGCTGGGGCTTGATTTGTTGCGGGTCGCTGATGCCCAAGACTCTAGCTAAGAGCGATCGCACGTAACTCATTAACAAAGCTCGCCTCTCAGGTATGGGTGTTGCTTCCCACTGTTTGAGAAATGGCGAATGCTCTCCAGTTTGCTGTCCAAACTGTTGCTGAAACACTTCTAGAAATGGTGATGTTGTCGCTGCGGAATTTTGTTGAAAAAATCGCCGCCAATTAATTGGCATCACTCCCACCTGAGCGATATCTCCAGCCATTAACTGTTCTAATATCTGTAACCCTTCTGGTTGGGAGATGAAACTAAATCCTGAATCCACAAACCGTTGTTGGAGTTGCTGACTCAAACGGCTTGTCATTCCCCCTGACTCAGATCCATTACCAGTACTTGAATTACCCCACCCTAACCCTCCCCTTGTAAAGGGGAGGGAACTAGATTTTTCTTTTTCCCCCCTTGGAAAGGGGGGATTAAGGGGGGTAATTCGACCGTAAGACTCAGACCAGGGCCCCCACTGCACACTCAGTCCGGGCAGACCAAGTGCCTGACGGTATTGGGTCAAGGCATCTAGAAAGGCATTAGCAGCAGCATAATTCCCCTGTCCGGCTGCTCCCATCCAGGCAACCATTGATGAGAAACAAACAAACCAGTCTAGGGACATATCTTGAGTGAGTTCATGCAACAGCCATGCTCCCTGAACTTTCGGAGTCATAACTTTCACAAAGCTTTCCCAACTTTGCTGTTGGAGAATGCCATCATCCAAAACTCCGGCGGCGTGGATTACCCCGCGCAAAGGTGGTAATTGTGCCTGTATCTTGGCAAATATCCTGGTCATCTCCTCCCGGCTAGAAACATCTGCTTGTTCAACCGTTACCTTTGCTCCAGCTTGCTCCAGTTTGGCGATCGCCTCGGACGCCGCGTAGCTGAACGCATTTCTTACAGTTGGCGTTGGTGACTGACGGCTGATGAGGACTAAATGGCGGACTCCTCGCTCTACTAACCAATGAGCAGCTTGTAAACCCAAGGCTCCCAATCCGCCTGTAATTAGGTAACTCCCTTCTGCTCGAATCGTTACTTGCTCTGATTTTTCAACCGGGCGATGACGAACTAACCGCGCTACATAACGCTGACCTTGGCGTTGGGCAATTTGGTCTTCTCCATCGGAGTCAAAGATTTCTTGGGCGATCGCCGTTGCATCTGCTGCACTTGTTGCCATTAGATCGAGGTCGAGCCGATAGCAAGGTAGATCGGGATATTCCAAGGCGATTACTCGTCCTAATCCCCATAATGGTGCTTGCTGAATCTGTAATTTAACCGTTCCCTGTTCCCCATTCCCTATTCCCTTGAATGGTTCGACTATTTGAGATCCCTTGGTAACTAACCAAAGTTGAATAGAGTCAGATTGATGATTTTCCGTTAAGGATTGAACCAGATGTAACACACTGGCACAACTCAGTTCTTGCGATCGCCTCAATCCATCCAGATCGATTTGCTCAACTGGATCTCCTATCAAAGACCAAAGATGAATCACCCCTTGCAGTCGTTTGGGGAGTGCTAGCAACAGACTATGAAAATCAGTCGGTTTTAAAGGATTGATTTGGTAGTGTTTGTCATCAAGTTGTTGATAGGTTTCTCCAGGGATGGCGATCGCATAATCCTTTCCCTGTTGGACTAAATGTTGCGCCAGTTGCTCTCCTAGTCCACAGCCATCTGCAAAGATCAACCAATAACCCCCCACTCTTTCAGCTATGAGATTTTTAGGCAGGAATTTAGCTTGCCAGCAAACTTCATAGAGCCAATCGCTGAAATCTTCTGTCAGCATACGCTGTAGGGATTGGGGCGTTGTTCGGCGCATTGAAAGTCCCTCAACTTGAACCACCACCGCCCCACTCGAATCGACTAACTGGAGATCGGTGGCGATCGCTTCTGGCGCAGCGTAGCCGATCGCACTTTGGCTAGCGGATCTTTTTTTAGCTTGTACCCAAAGTTGATGCCCAGATCGTCTGTAAAAGTACAGACGCTCAATACCCACAGGCAAATACAGAGATGTTTCATCATCTGCTAAGAGTGCCTGTGTGAAAGCCGCACTCCCCCATTGGAAACTGGCATCGAGCAGAACTGGATGAATTTGATAGCCCTCAGTTTCCAGATTTGCTGGTAATTGCAGTTGAGCATAACCCTGTTCTGCTTCCACCCATCCTTGCTTTAGGGCTTGAAAATAAGAGCCATATTCCATTCCTTGCTGTTGGGAACGCTGATAAAAATTCTCGCTTTCAACGACCTCTAAGGCTGATTCGACTCGATTTGACCAAGTTGCCAAGTCAACAGTCGGGAATGCAGCTTTACCGGGCAAGACAGTGCCTGTAGCATGAATAATCCACGAAGATTCCTGTGCTGCTGGTGATCGATTCAGACTGCAAATTTCAAAATGGTAACTTTGTCCGGCGTTGGGGGTCAAAATCAATTGCAGGGTTTGATTTTGTCCAGAGGAGAAAATCAGGGGTTGTTCGATCGCCACATTTTCTAGTACTACACAATCAGATTGGAAAACAGCAGCACCAGCAGCGATCGCCATTTCTAGATAAACTGCACCTGGCAATATCATCTGCCCAAAAACTTGATGATCTGCTAAATAAGTTGGGTTTTCAGAACTTAAAGAAGATTCAAAGACAATTTCTTGAATTCTTGCCACCTGCAATTTTCGACCTAGCAAGGGATGAGAAAATTCATCGCGAGATAACGGTTTGGGGCTGGTGGGTTTGGTTTCAATCCAATAGTTTTGGCGTTGGAACGGATAGGTAGGTAGCACAACTTTGCGGCGGCGGTGGTTGCACTCTAATCCATGCCAATCAACTTTTGCTCCACGCACATACAATTCACCCAAACTGGAGAGCATTTGTTGCCAATCTTCTTGTCCATTACCCAAGGATGGTAGCCAAGTCCCACGCTCTAATGGGAAACACTCACGTCCTATGTCTAACAAGACATGCTTGGGACTGCATTCTAGAAATACTTCATAACCTTGTTGAGCTAAAGTTGCCATCCCGGCGGCAAAGTTCACAGGTGAGAGAATGTGGCGACACCAATATTCAGGTGTTGTGACTTCAGATGTGGCGATCGCTCCTGTGATGCTAGAGATGAACTTGATGCGCGGTTGGGCGTAATTGACTTGGCAAGCAACTTGCTCGAATTCTGCCACGCCGCCGGACGCTAACTGTTGCATGAGCCGTCCCTGAGTTGCAACTAACTTGAGACCATCTTCTAGGGAAAAAACCCCAGCTACACAAGCGGCAACATACTCACCGACACCGTGACCCATCACTACATCGGGTTTGATGCCCCAAGATTGCCACACTTGAGCGATCGCATATCCCAAGGCAAAAATCGCTGGTTGTTCGTAGACTGTTCGATCCAAAAGTGACTCTTCTTCTACCTCTGGATAGATTACAGATAACAGTGATTTATGTAAATGAGGTTGCAGGAGAGTGTCGCATTGCTGTAAAACTTCTCGAAACTTTGGCTGGGTTTCGTAAAGCTGCCGTCCCATGTTTACATATTCTGACCCCTGACCTGCAAACAAAAAAGCCACTTTCGGCAATCCTGCTGCCAGAGTAAATTGCTCTGCATCCAGGCGTAGCAATTTTTCACCCAAGTCAGTCAGGTCGCTAGTCACAATTGCCAGCCGATAATCAAAGTGCGATCGCCCGGTATTAGCTGTAAAACAGAGGTCGCCTAAATCATCATCAAAATGGTTGGTAATGCGATCGTGATAACGAGAAACAAGCTGCCGGAGTGCTAACTCACTTTTAGCGGATAAAGTCAGGAGATGATAGGGACGCTCAGAATTACTCATCTGCTCCTCTACTCCCCTACTCCCCTGCTCCTTTAATGGTGCTTCTTCAACAATTACATGAGCATTAGTGCCACTGAATCCAAAAGAACTAACTCCTGCCAAACGGGGCTGATTCCCCTTCGACCAGGGTATGAGTTGAGTTGGTACATGAATCGGCAATTCTGACCAGTTAATATAAGGATTGGGTTGTTTGAGATGTAGGTGCGGAGCAATTTCTTCATGTTGCAGTTGTAGAACCGACTTAATCAGTCCAGCAATCCCGGCGGCTGCTTCCAGATGACCGATATTAGTTTTAACTGAGCCAACTATCAAGGGGTGTTGCTGAGAGTGACTAACGCCAAAAACTGCTCCTAGCGCTGTTACTTCAATCGGATCGCCAAGAGAAGTTCCGGTTCCGTGTGCTTCGATGTAGCCGATCTGGTCTGGTTTGATTCCAGCGTTGTTTAGTGCCTGACGGATAACCGCTTGCTGAGAAGGGCCGTTGGGAACAGTTAATCCGCTAGTATGACCATCTTGGTTGATTGCTGAAGCCCGAATCACTGCCAAAATATTGTCGCCATCTGTCACTGCATCCGAGAGCCGCTTGAGGATAATTACGCCGCACCCCTCACTACGGACAAAGCCATTAGCACGCGCATCAAAGGTCTTGCAGCGGCCATCGCCTGAGAGCATCCGCGCTTGAGAAAGGTTGATGGTAAATTCTGGCGAAATCAAGCGATTGACCCCGCCAACGATCGCTAAATTGCTTTCTCGCTGACGCAGACTTTGGCAAGCTAAATGAGTCGCCACTAACGAGGAAGAACAGGCTGTATCGACAGCAAGGCTCTGACCAGTCAAGCCTAAAATGTAAGATATTCTGCCGGCGGCTACACTGTGGGCGTTGCCTGTAGCTAGATAGGCATCTATCTCAGTAACATCTTGGCTCAATAAACGTTGGTAATTGTCATTCGTAGAAATGCCTACAAATACACCTGTTTGAGTCTTAACAAGCTGTTGAGGATTTAATCCGGCATTTTCCAGAGCTTCCCAACTGACTTCCAACAGTAACCGTTGCTGAGGATCAAGGGTGAGGGCTTCACGAGGGGAAATGCCGAAGAATTGGGCGTCAAATGCCTTTAAATTTTCAATAAAGCCACCGTAGCGCGTAGACATTTTTCCTGGTACTTCTGGGTTGGGGTCGTAGTAAGCTGCCACATCCCAGCGATCGGGCGGAACTTCGGCGATCGCATTGATACCTTGGCGTAATAACTGCCAGAATAGCTCAGGAGTATCGGCACCACCCGGAAAGCGGCAACCCATGCCGATAATAGCGATCGGCTCCTTTTGAGAGGCTACTAGTGCGTCAAGCTTACCTTGCAACTGTTCAATCACCAAAAAAGACCGTTGCAGGGGAGTTAGATTTTCAATGTTCTGGGATGAAATCTTAGCCATTGGCATTCTCCTGAATCAGCCGATCTAGCTTTTGGTTGATGAACTCTTCTAATTCCGCCTCCGAAAGCTCTTGGGTTCTAGCCAAAAGCGATCGCTCCATTGTAGTCTCTTCGAGTTCTTCGTCAAGAACAATATCAGCAGCTTCTAATCCCAAAACTTCCCCCATGAGATAATCAACTAATGCTCCCACCGTGGGATAATCAAACATTACAGTTGAGGCGATCGCGCACTCTAAGCTAGTTTGCAGGCGATTTCGTAATTCCACAGCAGTCAGAGAATCAATTCCCAACTCCACAAAACCTTGCTCTAAGCCTATCGGTGCGGATGATGGGAAACCTAGTACCTGAGCTATCTGTCGCCAGACATGGGCAACTAATAGTTCTCGGCGATCACTAGGATCTGCTGCTGCTAACTGTTGACTAAATGGAGGGATAAGATGCGATCGCAATTCAGATGTTTCTCGCCAATCTGCAAAAAACGGCGAATCAACCGACTGCTCTAAAAATTTTTGCCAGTGTATCGGCACTACCCCAACCGTGGCACGGGAGCTATTCAGCAAGAGTTGTTCCAACACTGCTAAAACTTTTTGCGGGGCGATCGTGCCAATTCCTCGCTGCTGCGCCCTTTCATCTACCTGCCGTTGGGCAGCAGAGCCAACTTCTGCCACCACGCCCCAGTTAATACTCAATCCAGGCAGTGCATTTGCCCGACGGTAAGCAGCTAAGGCATCTAAAAAAGTATTGGCAGCTGCGTGGTTGCTTTGACCTGGAGAACCCAGTAAAGCGGCAGCAGAAGAAAATAACACGAAAAAGTCCAACGGTTGATGCTTAGTCAACTGATGTAAATTCCATGCCCCCTGCACTTTAGGAGCCATTACCGATTCAAACCGTTCCCAAGAAAGCTGTTGCAGCACCCCATCCGCCAACACACCTGCGGAATGAATCACACCCCGCAATGGGGGAAGTGACTGGGCAATTTCTGAGAACAATTGCTGCATTGCAGTCATATCAGACACATCAGCTTGAGCGATAACAACTTTAGCTCCCGCTTGTTCCAACGCCTGCAACTGGGTCTGATTCACATCCTGGACATCCCTACGCCCCACTAATACTAAGTTCTTAGCTCCCTGCTCTACCAGCCAACGGGCGACGAGTAATCCTAAACCTCCTAATCCCCCAGTAATTAAGTAAGTGCTATCACCATGAAGTTTATCTGTAAATGCTAAATTTTTTACCTCTAAAACTTCCGAGGACAAACTGATGACAATCTTGCCAATATGCTTGGCTTGCTGCATGTAACGATAAGCATTAACTACTTCTTGAATCGAAAATATTTTGATCGGGGGAGGTTGGAGTAACTCGCTTTCAAATTGCTCGACTAATTCCTGTAACATCGACTGGATTAATTCTGGTTGCTCCTGAGAAACACGTACCAGATCGATAACTTTGTAAGCCACATCAGGTCTGACTTGTGCCACCTGCTGAGAGTCCCAAACTCCCCGTTTGCCAATTTCCAAAAATTGACCGTGGGGATGAATCACCGCTAGGCTATGGGCAATAGCATCGCCAGAAGTAAGAGAATTAAGTACCAAATTAACGCCCTGCCCTTGGGTGATTTGCTGCACTGTCTCTACAAACTCGCTGGTACGGGAGTTCATAATGTGCCGCACGCCCATATTTCTGAGAGCTTGCCATTTGGGAGGACTAGCAGTGGCAAATACTTCTGCTCCTAATTGTTGGGCAATTTGCACGGCAGCCATCCCAGTACCTCCGGCGGCGGCGTGGATGAGAATGCGATCGCCTGTACAAATTTTGCCGACATGATGGAACGCATAGTAGGCAGTCAAAAAATTAACCGGAATGGCAGCAGCAGCCTCAAAACTGAGGTTCTTTGGTTTAGCAACCACATAAGCTGCATCAACCGTAACAAAGCGGCTGAAACTACCACGAGCGATCGCTATTACTGGATCTCCAATCGCCAAGCCGGTAACGCGATCGCCAATGGCAACAATTTCGCCCGCGCACTCCCCACCCAAACCTGTTGTTTCTTGCAAATGCTGTTGAGACACACCATCTACTTGCTCAGGAAGCAATCCTAACGCAGCAATGACATCCAAAAAATTCAAACCTGCGGCTTGTACGCAAATTTCTACCTCTCCTGATTTTGGAGGACGGCGATTTGTTGGTTCCCACTGTAAGTTTTCGAGGATTCCTCGCTCCTGCATTGTCAGTCGGAAATTTTTCCCTAACTGATGACTGATGACTGATGACTGATGACTGATGACTGATGACTGTTGACTGTTGACTGTTGACTGTTGACTGTTGACTGTTGACTGTTGATATCGCCCCAGTCTGGCAACGTAACGTAATCCCTGCCGAAATGCTACTCGATCTTCGATATCTTCCGAGCAAATTTCCGCCTGTAATGCTTGTGCTTGCACTTGTGATGGTGCTTTGGGGTCGAGATCGATACATACACACTTTAATTCTGGATGCTCTAGAGCAATGACTTTTCCCATCCCCCACACAGAAGATTGACCGACTGCCAAAACTTCTGGATAGTCTTCAGAATCACCTGTGGGTACAGGTTGCGCTCCACAAGTTACAAGCCACAATCGGGAATGTGCTAATCCAGCTTTGCCTAACGCTTGCACTAAGAATAAAGTCGTTTTGCATCCCTTTTCAAAAGCTACTGCTTCAGGTTGATCGAGACTCCAACATTGGATGATACCGTAAATATCTTGTTGCTGACTGCTGATGAGTTGCAGAAATTCCTCTGGGCGATCGCAGTTAATTACAAATGTGGCTGGTGCAATTTCCTGATATTTTTCCCCAGGAAAGACTAAGGTACAGATGTCTCCCTGCGCTTTCAGTTGCGCGGCTAAATGTTCAGCTACACCTCCTCGATCCGCGAAAATCAGCCAATTGTGATGCTTTAAACTAACCTGAGATATGGGAGATTCTGAAACTTGAGCCACAATTAAAGCTTGTTTAAAAGGGAACAGGGAAGAGGGAACGGGGAACAGTGGGGATTTGTGGTTAGATGCGGAAATTATTGCTTGTTCGTTCCCTCGATCCACTAAAGGGTCAGAAACCCTATTCCCTATTCCCTGTTCCCTATTCCCTATTCCCTGTTCCCTGTTCCCTTCAATAATGACTGCTACCTGCGAAAAACCACTTTCAGCAAGCAATTGTTGCCACTGTTCGGCACTGATTAAAGGATAGTCGGGGCGGATATCAAAATCTTGAAATTTCCACCACCCTTCCAAAAGTCCGAAGATTAAATTTACCCATCGCTGGCGGCGAGTGCCTTCCAACAAGATTAACTGACCTCCTGGAGTCAACAACTGCCGTATATGTTCTAAGGTTTGGCGAAGGGATGTTGTCGCGTGTAGGACGTTGGCAGCAATGACGACATCATATTGATGAGAGGCAAATCCTTGCTCAGATGGCGACTGCTCAATGTCGAGCTTTTGATAGCGGATAAAAGGATAATCTCGAAACTTCTCTTGGGCTTGACTGGTAAATAATGCCCCTATATCTGTAAACACGTACTCGGTTTGTGCGGGATGAAGCTGCGGCAGAATATAGTGGGTTGTGCCTCCCGTACCTGCACCAATTTCTAACAGCCGCACTCCTCGATCGCCAGGTAGCTGTTCTAAAGCGATCGCGATCGCCTCTGCCACCAAACCATTCATTACTTTTGCCCCAGGCGAATCCTGATAAAATCGAGTCGCTACGGTGGTATCTCCACCTGGAAACACCAATTGCACCGGATCAATAGCGCCTCGCAGTACGGCACTCAGTTTAGAAGCACAGCGTTCCATTAGTGTCAGTTCTGCATCAGTATCAGGGAAGCGATCGCGTAATGTGGCGATCGCATTTTGAGGAGTGACTTTTTCCGGGATGCGGATGACTTGCCATCGGTCTGCAACTAACTGTAGAACTTCAACTTCAGCGAGCATTTGCAACAGGCGTTGTAAAAGTAACCGATGTTGCGAAACGACTCCTAAGCGTTTGGCGATCGCTTCTGTAGAAAAGTTATCGCCCAAATGCCATAGCCAGCCCATCTCTTCAAAGGCTTGCAGCATAAAGTCAATGCTCAGGTTCTCAAGCTGGTTGAGGAAGTTACCATAATCCTCCCAGTTACTTTTAGCTGTTAATTGAGGGATGCTAAGTTGCAGTTTTTGTTGAATAGATGCTGGAGAAAGTAAGGATTTAAGCGATCGCCATTGGTCAAATCTGGCTCTAACTCGCCATTCCACTTGATAGAGCCAATCTGTAATATCCTGTTGTGGAGTATCGAGCCGTGCTAAGGCTTTGACTCGCAAACCTTCTACAGTCGCAATGGTTTCTCCTTCAGCACTAAACAGGGTGACTTGACCAGTTTGTTCTGAAGTAAGCGATCCCATTGCCCAGAGGCGCTGACTAGGACGATGGAAAACCTGCAAGCGATCGATACCGACTGGAAGATAAGTTTTTTGCTCTGCACTTTGTTCATTTTCAGAGGCAGCAATAACTTGCAGGCTGGCATCTAATAGCACCGGATGTATTTGATAATCGGTTGCTTCTACAAATTGTTCTGCTGATAATTGAATTTCGCCCAAAGCTTGCTGGCCATCCCAACCTAAACCTTGGATGGCTTGGAAGCTAGCACCATAATCAATCCCTCGTTGGTGAAAATTTTCATAAAAGTGATCGACTGCTAGCGATCGCTCACAATTTGCTTGACAATTTTCAATATTTGTGTTTCTAGTAATATCGACAGTGGATCGGCAGATTTTCCCCTGAGCGTGCAGCAGCCATTCAGGATTTTCTTCAGACTGTAGACTAAAAATCTGAAATAGATAAGCGTCATTTTCTAAGGGAGTGAGGATAGTTTGCAATGTTTTAAAATCTGTTTCTGGCAGCACCAACCCTTGTAGAATTACCACATCCTCAAGCATCAACCGATGGGTTTGAAACAGAGTAGCACCAGCAGCCAAGGCCATTTCTAAATAGGCGGTGGCGGGAAAAAGCGGCTGGCTAAAAACGCGATGGTCGCCCAGGTAATTTGGAGCCACAGCACTCAGTTGGGATTCAAACTGAATGTCTTTCGATGCGGAACGCAGTCTTCGACCCAGGAGCGGGTGAATAAGCTGATTTTGGCTCGCTGGCTGAGAAACTGAACCCAACCAAAACCTTTGCCGTTGAAAAGGATAAGTCGGCAAAGCTACTTTCCGTCGTTGCGAATAGTCTCTCTCGAAGCCATACCAGTCTACTTTTATACCCTGAAGATAAAGTTCGGCTAAACTGGCGAGTATCTGTTGCCAGTCCGATCGCCCTGAACGCAGACTAGGCAGCCAAACTCCCACTCCTGCTGGTAAGCACTCTCGTCCTATCCCTAGTAAAATGGGCTTGGCTCCTATTTCCACAAACACTTTATAACCCTGTTGATGCAAAGTGTTCATGCTCTGGGCAAATCTGACTGGTTGAGAGATGTGATTTACCCAATAATCAGGAGTTTGGATTTCTTCAGTGACGAGAATGCCTGTGAGGTTGGAAATTAAGTTGATGCTTGGTGGTGAGTAGTTAACCTCTGCGGCTACCCGTGCAAACTCCGCCAACATCGGTGACATTAAGGGGGAGTGAAAGGCATGAGAAACGTTTAACTTTCTAGTCTCAATGCCTTGTGTGTGTAGTTTGGTAGATATTGCTCTAATTGCTGAGGTATTTCCAGAAATAACAATATTATTCGGGCTGTTAATAGCAGCAATTGCCACTTCTTCTAAATAAGGCTGAATAACTGTACGAACTAGTTTCTCATCAGCCAACACTGCAACCATCTCTCCAGTATCAGGTAATGCTTGCATCAGGCGGGATCTATGAGCGATCAACTGCAAACCAGCTTCTAAACTGAAAACACCAGCTACACAAGCAGCGACGTACTCACCCACGCTATGCCCCATAACGACATCTGGAATAATGCCCCACGATCGCCATAACTGGGCTAAGGAATATTCCAAGGCAAATAAAGCTGGTTGGGAATAAGCGGTTTGATCTAATAGAGAAGTTTCATCTGGAGAAGAATAAAGGACGCTGAGTAGGGATTTTGCTAAATAGGGGCGCAGAATTTCATCGCAGCGATCAAGGTTTTGGCGGAAAGTTGGCTGGGTTTCGTAAAGTTCGCGCCCCATGCCGATATACTGAGAGCCTTGTCCTGTGAAGAGAAAAGCTATTTTGGCTGACTTTTTACTGTGTACTTTGATGTTTACAAATTCGGTCGTTTTTAGTTTCTCTTGTAACTGCACCACAGATTCAGCAATAACAGCTAAACGATAGTCGAAATGCGATCGCCCACTATTAGCTGTAAAGCAAATATCTGCCAGGGATATCTGGGAATTTGCGGCGAGAAATTCTTGATAACTTTCTACCAGTTCCCGCAAAGCTTGTTCATTTTTGGCTGAGAGGGTAAATAGATGTTGGGTACGCTCTAATCCGGCTCCTACCTGGGCTGTTTGCGGTGCTGCTGCTAAAATTACATGGGCATTCGTACCGCCAAAGCCGAATGAAGATACACCGGCGAAACGTGGCTGCTTCTCTTCCAACCATTGTTGAGGCTGGAGTGGAATTGATAAGGGTGTTTCTGCTAGGGAAATCAGGGAATTAATCCGATCCAGATGCAGATGGGGTGGAATTTCCTGGTGCTGCAAGCACAATACCACCTTGATTAAACCAGCAATTCCCGCCGCAGCTTCTAGATGTCCGATATTAGTTTTCACCGATCCCAGCCAACAGTCCCGATCTGGCGTAGCGTAGCCGTCCGCAGGACATCGATCTAACATCAGCGATGCTTTTAAAGCATTAACCTCTATGGGATCTCCCAAGGATGTCCCTGTGCCATGAGCTTCTACATAGCTAATTTGTGATGGCAAAACCCCTGCGTTAGCTAAAGCTTGCTGGATGACTGCTTGTTGAGCAAGTCCATTAGGTGCAGTGATGCCATTGCTACGACCATCTTGGTTAACTGCTGAACCTCGGATCGTGGCCAGGATATTGTCTCCATCTCGCAGCGCATCATCAAGGCGTTTGAGAATGACGATTCCGCAGCCTTCCCCCCGAACATAACCATCAGCTTTCGCATCGAAGGTCTTGCAACGACCATCTTTTGCCATCATGTTCGCCTGAGCAAATGCGATCGCCAATTGGGGAGTCAAGATTAAATTTACTCCTCCAGCGATCGCCATCTGGCATTCCCCTTGATTTAAACTTTGGCAAGCTTGATGAACAGCTACTAATGATGATGAACAAGCTGTGTCTACTGCCCAGCTAGGCCCGTGCAAATCTAATAGATAGGAAATCCGGTTAGCGGCAATACTTAAAGCATTACCAGTTGCAGAATAGGTATTGCCATCTGCGTAATTTGCTAGTAACTGGGAATAATCGTTATTGCTGATGCCAATGAATACCCCTGTATGACTTCCTGCAAGTCGATCTGGTGCTTGAGATGCGTTTTCTAGGGCTTCCCACGTTACTTCTAGTAGTAGCCGTTGTTGGGGGTCAATGCTCTCGGATTCTCGTGGAGAAATCCCAAAAAATTGCGGATCGAAGCGATCAACTTGTTCCAGAAAACCACCCCAACGGACTTGGGAGTTACTGGCATTCCAACGCGATCGCGGCACTTCGGAAATAGCATCAATTCCATGATATAGTAATTGCCAAAAAGCTTCGGGGTTTTCGGCTTTCGGAAAACGGCAACCTATACCAATAATAGCTATGGCATTACTATCATCCGATTTTGGATTTTGGACTTCGGCTACGCTCAGTCGAACGATTTTAGATTTTGGATTGGCTTCGCTTTGAAAGTCCGAAGCTAAATGTTGAGATAGGGTTTCAATGCTGGGATAATCATACAATAAGGTAGGAGAAATTTGTCGCTCCAACAATTCTTGTAACTCACTGGCAATACTTACAGCTACTAATGAACTCAGACCGTAGTAAGCTAAAGATTGTTGAATATCAATTTGTTCGGGAGCAATTTTTAGTTGTTCTGCAACTTTTAAAATTAACCAAGCTTCGATATTTTTTTGGCTGTAATATTTTGAATAATTTGCTGAAGATGTTTCTGGCTGATGAAGATTTGCTCGCCATTCTGCTACAACATTTAAGCTGTGATTTAGAAATGCCAATCGGCAAGCATTGCGCTGAATTTTACCACTAGAAGTTTTGGGAATGCTGCCTGCTTTTAACAGCAACACTGCATGAATATGTAGATCGTGTTGCTCAGATACGGCTTGACGAATTGCACCAATAACTTCATTTTGATTAAGTTTACGGAGATAAGTTCGTTCTATTTCTTGAACAATAACTAACTTTTCTTCACTGTTAATTTCAATTGAAAATGCTGCCCCACAAGTTGGTCGTAATGCTGGATGACTTTGCTCAATTGTCTGTTCGATATCTTGAGGATAATGGTTGCGTCCCAGGATGATGATGATATCTTTAATCCGACCTGTGACAAATAATTCCCCGTCCTGCAAAAATCCTAAATCCCCGGTTCGCAGAAATGGGCCTTCATTAGTATCTGCTGTGTAAGCATGGAAAATTTTTTCTGTTTCTTCAGGTCGATGCCAATAGCCCCCAGCGACATTTTGCCCCGCTATCCAAATTTCTCCAACTTTGCCAGGTGGACACAAGGTTAAAGTTTCAGGATTGGCGATCGCTATTTTTTCATCTAACCAACTCTGACCACAACTAACAATTTTTTTGGCTTTTTCTGCCTCATTGGTAATTTTTACAGTATTTTTTGCTAGTTCAGTCGTATCAATCGTAACGACGATCGGAGCAGCATTTTTCACACCCCCAGAGACCAATAAAGTTGTTTCTGCCATACCGTAGCAAGGGTAGAATGCTTCAGGGCGAAACCCATAAGGCGCAAAAGTTTGTCCAAATCGTTCTAGTGTTTCTGCATGGATGGGTTCAGCACCATTAAAAGCCACTTCCCAACAACTCAAGTCGAGGTTTTCTCTCTGTTGGGGAGTAATTTTGTTAACACACAGATCGTAAGCAAAATTAGGAGCGCCGCTAGTGGTTGCTTTGTAGCGGGAAATTGCCAAGAGCCAACGAACGGGTTTCTCTAAGAATGCGATAGGTGACATGAGAATGCCACGTACACCTACATATAATGGCTGGAGTACGTTCCCAATCAGTCCCAAGTCGTGATAGAGGGGCAACCAACCAAGAATTATGCTTTTTTCTGTATGCTGGGCTGCTCTCTTCATCATTTCTTCGTTGTAGAGCAAATTCCCATGACTCACCATCACTCCTTTTGGTGAACCTGTAGAACCAGAAGTATATTGCAGAAATGCTAGTGATTCACTTTTAATTTGGGGAGGAACCCAATCATCTGCAAGATTGTTAGAGATACTATCAGTAACTAAATAGTGTAAATTTAATGGTTTGAGTTCTGCTTGGTAGCTTTCCCAGTTAGCCGCAATCGATGTAGTGGTAAGGGCTAGAGATACTTGGGCATCTTGAATGATAGCTTTTAACCGGGTTAGCTGTTGGTTGCGTCGGGGTGGATAAGCGGGGATAGCGATGACTCCTGCATACAAACACCCAAAAAATGCGGCAATAAATTCCCATCCTGGTGGATACAGCAGCAAAACAGTCTTAAGGGGTTTTAGCTTATCTGCAAACTGAGAAGTTAGCACTTGCGCGATCGCCCGTGCTTTTATATCCAACTCTTCATAGGTAATACTAACTTCTTCAGCTTCCCCATCCACGAGAAAGGTGTAGGCTGTTTGGTTAGGGCGATCGTCTGCTCTGTAGCGTAATAAATCAACTAAAGTAGAAGATTTACGCCCAGAACTGCTTAAGCCATCTGAAATAAAAGCCATTGACTCTGTTTACCAGGCGACCATTAAAGTAGCAGTGAGCCTATTTATTCGCATTAACCTTGTTTGGTTGAAGCTAACTAGGATATCTGTTTTTTCTGGATGAATGTTTTGGCCTACAAAAGCTTTTTGACTACATCCCAAAAACACAATTCCTACTGTCATATAGCTCGTTACAAGTGTGTTCTTAGTAACCTAAGATACAAACCTTGTTATATTGTGCTTTTCTATTTATCAGTAGAAACTTTTCTTAAATGTAATATTTAGAAACATATCGAAATATTTGACTCTATTTATTTATAAAATCAGTAAACTTTTGTAATACTTCGGTAGGAAAGTTTATTCACAGAGTATGGTGGAAAAACTTTTTGACAACCTTTGCGACTTTTCAAGCACCTGCGAATACATTGAATTTATAAAATTCCTATTTGATTTTTTAAAAAACTCATTACATATCTGTTCCCTGTTCCCGTTCGGCTACGCTACCTCGGCTCCGGTTCCATCGAGTGAAGTCGAGATGCTCGGCACAAGTCACGGCAAGCCTGTTCCCTGTTCCCTTACTACGCAAATAAGTTCGTAATCAAATCGGATTCCTGTATAAGCAAATTTATATGCCTAGAAACTATATTGGGTTATCGTGTAGTTGCCACGATCCAGCTTTGGCAATTGTTAACTCTAATGGAGAGGTAGTATTCGCCGAAGCTGCGGAAAGATACCTGCAAAATAAACGGGCATGGTATAGCCCTCCAGACGATCTGATCCGGATGAGTGAGTTGCTCAACACCTATTGTGAAAAAGATGCCGATCTAATTTTAGCAAGTACATGGCAGCCATCAACTCTCCGAAAAGCGGAATTCTTTTACTTTAATTCGTTGTTCCAAAATCCAGTTATTCAATTTTTGTTAGGTTTCTTATCTACTGAAACACCTCTACCTGCCCCGCTTTCACAGTTATTAATTTCTGGTACTGCCAAAAATCTAGGCTTAAATACAGAATTTGTTTTCTTCTTAAAAAATCAAATAAATCCTCAAATTAATTCTCATTTGCAGGTGACTCGTAAGGCATTCGATCATCATCTGACCCATGCTGCGGCAGCTTGTTACAGTAGCCCTTTTGAGGAAGCATTGTGTGTGATTGCCGATGGCTATGGTGAAGGTTCATCCACTGCTATATTCCATTACGATCGCGGCACTCTCAAGCCCATTCCAAGGATAAAGCCTTCCATACCCAGTTTAGGAGTCTTCTTTGCTAAACTTTGTAACGCTTGTGGATTCGATTCTATCAAAGGGGAAGAATGGAAAGTAATGGGGTTAGCACCCTACGGCAAGCTAAATCAGACTCTCTATGATTCACTCAAAGGGCTAATGGAAGTAAAAAATGGGGGATTTATATACAAGAATAAACAACTAATTCAACAATATGAATCAACATTAAATCAGCACATATTAAAGCGTTGGGATAATCCCTACGATGCTGCCGATCTTGCCTATACAGGTCAACTTGTTTTCTCGGAATTAATGACAGATTTACTCAAAAGTGCTTATGAGATTTGTCCATCTGATCGTCTTGTCCTATCTGGTGGATGTGCGCTCAATTCAGCTTTTAATGGTCAGGTACTAGAATTAGTGCCTGAGTTTAAGAGTTGTTATGTTTTTTCTGCGCCCGGAGATGACGGTAATGCCGTTGGTGCGGCTCTACTTGCTTACTATAGCGATTGCCCTCCCCAGAATAAAAAACCTGCAAAGCTCCAATCACCTTACCTGGGTTCAACAATATCAGTGAAAACCTTGAGTAATTTAGAGCAATATAGCCGACTCAAAAAAGTTCCGTTGGAATGTGGCGAAACAGTCTCTCAAAAGGCGGCACAATTTTTGGTCGAGGGTAAGATTATTGGCTGGATGCAAGGCAGGGCAGAATTTGGCCCTAGAGCTTTAGGAAACCGTTCGATTCTTGCCGATCCCAGGTTGCCTGATATTAAATTGCGGCTGAATGTAGAAGTGAAATATCGGGAGGAATTTCGCCCATTTGCTCCAGCTATTTTGCATGAATACGGTGCTGAATATTTCGAGAATTATCAAGAAACTCCGTATATGGAGCGTGCTTTACGCTTTCATCCCCAAGCAGCAGAAAAAGTTCCAGGTGTAGTTCACGTTGATGGTACAGGTCGGCTTCAAACGGTTAAGCGAGATTGGAATCCCAGGTTCTACGATCTGATCTCAGCTTTTTTTCAACTAACAGGAATTCCCCTAATTCTGAACACAAGTTTCAATGTGATGGGAAAACCGATAGTTCATAGTGTGGAAGATGCGATCGCTGTTTTTATGACAACAGGCATGGATGTATTAATTATTGAAGATCGAATTTATTTAAAGTAGTCCGATGGTCAGTCTTAATGAAGTTAATCAATTCCAAATCCACAGTAACTATTACTTTGATCTCTACACTAATTTTAGCTAGTCTTATTTTTTTTATATTCAAGCGATTAAATACCCCAACCACAAATGGAAGAGAGAGTACCCTAGCAAATGTCTCAGGCACAAAAACATCACAGAAAAGTGTGACAGCGCTCGGACGAATCGAACCAAAGAATGCAGTTATCAAATTAACTGGGCCATCCTATCTTTATAGCGGTAGGGTAATGCGGATTTTAGTTAAAGAACAAGAGCAAGTAAAGCTTGGACAAATCATTGCCATTCTAGATATTTTTGATAAACAGCAAGCAGTGTTAAAGGCAGCAGAGCAAAAAGTTCAAGTTGTGCGATCGCAACTTAATCAAGTGCTAGCTGGAACAGCCAAAAAAGGGGAAATCGCTGCTCAAGAGGCAGCAATTGCTAGTTTAAAAGCTGAGTTCCAAGGTCAAATTGCTATCCAAAAAACTAAAATTGCTCGTTTGAAAATTCAATTACTGAAACAAAAAGATGTTGACACAGCAGCGATTATGCGTTTAAAAGCAAATTCAAATCAAGCAGAAATTGATTGTCAACGTTATGAAAATCTATTTAAAGATGGGGCTACCAGTAATGCTACTCGTGATAGTAAATGTTTAGAAGCCAAAACTGCTCTACAACAACTTAAAGAAGCAAAAGCCAACCAAGAGCAAATTATCACAACTTTGCCACAGGAAATTAATGAAGCAGAGTCCACAATGACACAAATTTTGTCAACTTTTCCGCAAAAGATTGCCCAAGCTAAAGCTATTCTTGACCAACTTCAGGAAGTTCGTCCTGTAGATATAGAAGTTTCTCGCTCCCAATTGAAGCAAGCGATCGTTGATGTGAAGCAGGCTCAATCAGAACTTGATTTAGCTTATGTAAAAGCACCTTTTCCAGGTCAAATTCTGAAAATTCACACTTGGCCAGGAGAAAGTATTGGTAGTGATGGAATTGTTGACTTCGGTCAGACTCAAGAAATGTATGTGGTTGCAGAAGTTTATGAAACTGATATTGGGCAAATTAAGCCAGGCCAAATTGCTGCTATCTCTAGTAAATCTTTACCATTTGAATTACAGGGTCAAGTAGAACAAATTGGCTTACAAGTTGGCAAAAAAGCTGTTTTTAACAACGATCCTAGTTTAGATATGGACGCTAGAATATTTGAGGTTAAAATTAAAATAAATTCAGATTATACAGATAAAATTACTCATTTAATTAATTTACAAGTGGAAGTGAAAATTGATACTAATTCTTAATATATAAGACTCTTATTTAATTTTTTAATAAGACTCACTACGTATCCATCCCTTTTTTCTATTCCCTGTTCCCTATCCACGCAAGTAAATTCAGGAATCAAACAGGATTCCTATATAGGTTTAATGTTTCCACCAATTTCTTTAGCTTGGCTCCAGTTAAATCATAAAAAGTCTCGCTTAATAATCAGTATTATCGGTGTGGCTTTTTCTGTAGCTTTGATGTTTACGACTACAGGATTAAAAGATGCACTTTTTGA
Organism: Nostoc sp. C052; assembly: GCF_013393905.1. Lineage (GTDB taxonomy): Bacteria > Cyanobacteriota > Cyanobacteriia > Cyanobacteriales > Nostocaceae > Nostoc. The sequence goes on along the minus strand of NZ_CP040275.1, from coordinate 279,501 downwards.
AGATTCTGTCACTATACATAAAACTCTCCAAGCTGATTTAGTTATTCTTTCTGCTGATTTTCAGTCATTTTGGACAATCCATACCAATCCATTTCCTCGCCGGATTATTTATAGTCTGTCAGCCATTAATGGTATAGTTTCTGTCAATCCTTTTTATGTGGCTTTTGCCGGGTTTAAAAATCCTGATTTAAAGACTAAAAAAAATATAGGCGTTGTTGCTTTTAATCCTGATAAACCTACTTTTAATTTGACTGAAGTTAATCAGCAAATATCAGTTATTAGAAACGATGAAACTTTTTTATTCGACCGCCTTTCTCGTCCTGAATATGGTGAAATTGTAGATAAATTTAAAGCTCTGAAAAAACCAGGCTCAGTTGTAACTGAATTATTAGATAACCAAATTAAAATTGGTGGTTTTTTTTCTATTGGGGGAGGAGTGTTTTCTGCTGATGGATTGTTAATTACTAGCGACTTAAATTATGCCAATATTTTTAACAGACCTATAGAAAAAGTACATTTGGGTTTGATAACCATAACACCAGGAGTATCTCCAGAAGAGATGATTGACAAAATTAATCAAAAACTATCTTACCAAGTTAAAGTAATAACTAAGGCAGAGTTCATAAAACTGGAAAAATTGTATTGGCAAAAGGCAACTCCCATAGGTATAATATTCAATATTTTATCATTAGTTGGTTTTATCTTTGGAGCAGTAATAGTCTACCAAATTATTTTCACCCAAATTTCGGATTACATATCTATATATGCAACATTTAAAGCGATTGGATATACAAATTTTTATATAATAGCTTTAGTTTTACAAGAATCATTTTTGATATCTATCATCGGTTATATCCCCGGATTATTAGTCAGCTTAGGCTTATATAAATATATTCAATATAATACTCGTTTGCCAATGATCTTAACGATTGAGAAAATTCTTACAGTCATATCTTTAACAATATTTATGTGTATTTTTGCAGCACTTATGAGCATTTTTAAACTGAAAGATGCAGATCCAGCAGAATTATTTCAATGAATTATTTAGTAGCTAAAGAATTATACAATGGAACTTAATTATGTTATCGAGATGCATAATATTAACCACTATTATGGTAAGGGTTCATTACGCAAGCAGACTTTATTCGACATAAATCTGACAGTTAAATCAGGAGAAATAGTTATTCTGTCTGGCCCGTCAGGTTCAGGTAAAACAACTTTGCTAACATTGATAGCAGGATTACGTTCTATTCAACAAGGAAGTATTAAAATTTTAGGGACAGAGATATTCAAAGCGAGCAATCAAAAACTTTTACAACTACGTCGTCAACTTGGTTATATTTTCCAAGATCATAATCTAGTCCCTTTTTTAAATGTTGTTCAAAATGTGGAAACCTCTCTATTACTAAATAAAGAGCTTTCTAAAAAAGAAATTCGCCGAAAAGCAGAAATAATTTTAGAAGAAGTTGGATTGGGACAACAAATGTATCGAAATCCAAATCAACTTTCTGGAGGACAAAAACAAAGAGTTGCGATCGCCAGAGCCTTAGTCACAGAACCCAAAATAGTTCTAGCAGATGAACCAACAGCATCCTTGGATAAAAATACTGGGCGTGATGTTGTTGATATCATACAAAGATTAGCGAAACAGCGAGGATGTACTGTGATTTTAGTAACTCACGATAATCGTATTCTTGATATTGCCGATCGCATTATTAGTTTAGAAGATGGTCGTTTATCCGTTTCTAAGGGAGAACTATTACTCGACATCAGTAACTTTTTCTCAGCAATTAATGATATTGAAACTAATCAAATTAGTAGCATGATTGCAAGCTTAAATAGTGAAAAATTTGCAGACTTTCTAAACAAATTAAATCGAGAGTTTAAACAGTTATTACAAACAGTCAATCTATTCAAAGACCGTTCTTTTAACAATAAAATAGATAGGATTATTAAGGTTATATCGCTTAAAATTGCTCAAGTTCTCAAGGCAGAACAAGTAACATTTTTTATTGTAGATTGCGAACGCCAAGAACTTTGGTCTAAAAATGCTATAGGTTTCAACCAAGAATTAATTAGTATCAGAATTCCTTTTAATACCGGAATTGCTGGATATGTAGCATCAACAGGAAGAAGTGTTAATATTCCCGATCCTTACACCGATCCTAGATTTAATCGCAAAATTGATCTGGAAACTGGTTTTAGGACAAAAAATATTCTATGTTTACCAATATTTAATTCTCAGCAGGAGGTATTCGCTGTAGCTCAAATCCTCAATAAAATTGGTGATATACCTTTTGATCGTGAAGATGAGCAAAAATTTTTTTTATTGACTAAATCTTTAGGAGTTATTCTGGAGACAAGTATTTTATATATCCAACAAATATCCTCCTCAGGAGGGGAAAATGATTAACCATTTTTCCTCAAAATCAAAAATATGTAAGTTAAATGTCCAACAACTTAAATAATAAAATATGGATATTTTTACACGTATTGAATCAAACGTTCGGAGTTATTGTAGAAGCTTCCCCACAGTTTTTGTGAAAGCTATAGAACATGAAATATTTGACGAAAACGGCAATAGCTATATTGACTTTTTCTGTGGTGCTGGAGCGTTAAATTACGGACATAATAACCCAAAATTTAAACAATATCTGCTCGACTATATTCAAGGGGACGGTATTACCCATAGTCTAGATATGTATACCCAAGCTAAAGGTCAGTTTCTCGAAGCTTTTGAAGAACTGATTCTTAAACCGAGAAACCTAGACTACAAAGTAATGTTTCCAGGCCCGACAGGTACAAACGCTGTTGAAGCAGCGTTAAAATTAGCACGCAAGGTTAAAGGAAGACCAACCATTGTTCATTGTAAAAATAGTTTTCATGGGATGACACTAGGCTCTCTTTCAGTTACTGACAATCAAAAATATAGAAATGCTTCAGGTGTTCCACTCAGAAATTCTTACTCAATTCCGTTTAATAACCAACATCATGAATGTGGGCAAGAATTAGATAAATTTTTCGAGCAATTAAACTTCCTTGGTGAAAAACCAGCCGCAGTCATTTTAGAAATCGTTCAAGCCGAAGGTGGTATTAATGTTGCTAGTGCATCATGGCTAAAACAGCTTTGGCAACAAACTCAAAAGCAAGATATCCTACTCATCGTTGATGATATTCAAGTAGGGTGTGGAAGAACTGGAACTTTTTTCAGCTTTGAACAGTTTGGATTAAAACCAGATTTAGTCTGCTTATCGAAGTCAATTAGTGGCTATGGAACCCCAATGTCTTTACTCCTGATTCGTCCTGAATTAGATTGTTGGGAACCTGGAGAACATAACGGTACTTTTCGCGGTAACAATCTAGCTTTTGTGACAGCTAGGGCTGCTATTCTTGAATATTGGCAAAATAATGAATTATTAACAGAAATTAACCAAAAGGCCAGCATATTAACCCAAAAGCTACAAGAAATAGTAGACTTATTTCCGGCACTTCATGGCAAGCATCGGGGTCGAGGTATGATTCAAGGAATTGCTTGTCATTCAACTGAAATTGCCTCAAAAATCAGCCAAACAGCTTTTCAGCGAGGATTGATTCTCGAAACTGCTGGTTCGCATAATGAAGTTCTCAAACTGTTGCCACCTTTGACAATCAGTAATGAAGCTTTATACAAAGGATTAGCGATTATAGAAGAATCAATTGATTATTCTCTAGCAAGTAATCTTAGTTTATCAGGGTATGAAAAGCACTAGTAGAGCCAGAACTGTTCCAATTGGACGACCGATCGCTAATACTCAAGTTTATATTCTCAACCAATATCTACAACCAGTTCCAATTGGTGTTATTGGCGAACTTTACGTTGGTGGAGATGGTGTAGGCAGAGGCTATCATAATCGCCCCGAACTGACCCAAGAGAAGTTTATTCTTAACCCTTTTAGCAAAAAAACAAATGAGCGTCTCTACAAAACAGGAGATTTAGCTCGCTACCTTCCTGACGGCAACATTGAATATGTGGGTCGCTGCGATCATCAAGTAAAAATTCGGGGTTTTCGGATTGAATTGGCAGAAATTGAAGCAACTCTTGTTTCCCATCCTCAAGTTCAAGAAGCTTTAGCGATTGTCTGGCAAACTCCATCGGAACTAGAGCAACTTGTGGCTTATGTAGTTTCAAAAAAATCTTGCTTGGAGGAATCGCAACTGCGCCAATTTCTCAAACAAAAACTGCCTGATTACATGGTGCCATCGAGCTTCATCATGTTAAAAGAAATGCCCTTAACCCCCAACGGAAAAATTAATCGGCGAGCATTACCATCCCCAAGCCATTCTACTAAGCAGGGGGGTGAGTTTATTCCTCCCCGTAATGTTGTAGAACTCCAACTTGCACAGATTTGGTCAGAGGTGCTAGATGTCGATCGCATTGGCATCAGGGATAATTTCTTTGACTTAGGTGGGCATTCTCTGCTTGCAGTTCGCCTCATGACCAAAATTGGGCAAAAGTTCCAAAAAACCCTGCCCTTAGCAACACTTTTTCAATCGCCAACCATTGAACAGCTAGCTAGCCTTCTGCAAGCTCCAATCATAGTTTCCACAGGTTCTCCCCTAATCCCTATTCAGCCCCAAGGTTCTCTTCCTCCCCTATTCTGTATTCATCCTGGCGGCGGTCATGTCTTTTGCTATGTGGAAATGGCAGGGCAACTATCCCCCACTCGCCCAGTATATGGATTGCAAGCATTTGGTCTTGAGAGCGATCGCCAACCATTAACCAGCGTCGAGGAGATGGCGGATGAGTATATTAAGGCTATACGGCAAGTTCAGCCCCAAGAACCTTACTATCTGGTTGGTTGGTGCAGTGGTGGTATCATCGCTTTTGAGATGGCGCAGCAGTTATTAGCTAGTGGGTATCAAGTTGCTTCCTTAGTTTTAATTGATAGTTATCCACCAACGGCGGTCGATCGAAATGAGGACATCGATCGGGATATGCTCATGGCGATGCTGATCGAAGAGTTAAGTGGACTTTATGGCAAAGAACTAGCGATCGCCTTGGAGGAACTGTATCAACTAGACCCTCTAGATCAATTAAACCTCTTACTTGAAAAGGTGCAACAACTTGGCATCCTACCCAGTGATATGGAAATACAGCAGGCACAAAGATTATGGAATGTTTTCTGTACAAATTTCATGGCTTGCCGTCATTACCAACTAAAAACTTACCCTGCCAAAGCTTTATTAATATGTGCGAGTGAAAACAATCAGTGTAAGGTTCAAGATTCAAATTCCGGTTGGAACACTATTATCAATCATCTGAAAACCTGTACAATTCCTGGTAATCATTACACCATAGTCCAAACTCCCTTGGTCAAAAATCTGATTCAAGCACTAGAAATGGTTCTGGAAACACCGCAAGAAAAATGAGCAATCAACAATGGCGATTGCGATTGCGGAACTATCTATATCTTCTGAAATCGTATTTGGTTTTGTTCATTTCTAGCCAGCAATTCTCATTTTCAAATAAATAGGGTATTAACCCTCATTTTGAAATTCAAAATATAGTACAAAATAACTAGTTTTTCCGGGAGAGGAGATCGTAAAAAAACTTTTGGCTCGATAAATTAAGTATAAATACTCAATTTACTTGAGGATATTGCCTGAAAATAAAGGGGAGAAAGCCAGGAAAATAGTTATGTTTTGAGAAGAGAAAACTGAATCGAAAGAAAAATTTTCAAGGTGTGAATTTAACCGTTGCTGATGGACGGGCGGCGTTTTTGAATAAAACTGTCAAGAACAAAAAACTCTACAACACTGGAAAATATGCTCCTCATTACTGATGACTGGATCATAATAGAGTTACCGCCAAATAAGACCAGAAATCTTTGAAGAGCTTAAGAGCGATGGCGTAACCGTCATGAGCCAGTGGCGATCGCTCTAATAACGTAGCGTGGGTGCAGCGTAGAGGCTCTTTCAAGCGATTTCTGGACGGATGCTTGGAGCGGGATAAAGCACTTAACAAAAATTGTTAAACTTTTTTATTCCCATAGACTAAGGCAACCGCCTGAGCGACTTTTGTAAACTATCTTTACACCAAGTCAAAGTTATAGTTGCATTGTGCCTATAATAGGTTACGGCTAACTATAACTGGAAGTTAGCACCCTGTAAATGGTTATCGCTTGGATGACGCATCAAAGGCGATACCAAAGACAAGCAAAATTTATCGGCAGCGCAATAGTTTCTATTCCGTTGCCAACATGCACTTCTTTGCGATCGCATGTTGGTGAAAGTGTTGTCGGTTCGCAGACTAATTGAAAAAATCTCAACGGAGTAATCAGGGTTCTGGCTTGTTTTGTCGCAGACTAAGTGAAAATTTGTCGCAGACTATTTGAAAATTTCCTACCAAATTCGCAGACTATTTGAAATTTTCCGTCAAATGAGGACAAAAAGGTGCAACTCTTTACAGTACAAGGCTTTGGAGCAGTAATTCTGTAACTAGCGATCGCAGTTTACTACGAAAAACTTAGGGTTTCGGAAACATAATTTTCAATTAGTCCGCGAATATTTTCACATAGTCCGCGACAATTTTCACTTTGTCTGTGTGGGTTTGCAGACTAAGTGAAATTTTTTCAACGCAAGAATAAGGGTTTGAGCAATTTTTGTTGCAGACTAAATGAAATTTTCCACCAAAAGGGCATAAAACGTTCCAATTCATTACAAAACAAGGCTTTGAGCAAAAAATCTATCCAACAGCGATCGCCTGTAGCTACGAAAGAATCAGGGTTACACCAACAAAATTTCATTTAGTCCGCACAAATTTCACTTAGTCCGCACAAATTTCATTTAGTCTGCAAACCGACATCTGCGAACCGACAGTGTAGTATCTGGGGGAAAGTGGTTTTTATCGTAGATTATGTCGGATAAAAGATAAGGGTTACTTATTTTGTCTTCAACCCGCGATCGGGTATACTGTCACTGAAAGCATAAGATGAGCAAGTTGCTCGCTTTATGGTTTCAAAGCAGGTTGCTCAATTTTATAAAAAAGTTCAACAATTCTAGTCTCTCAAAGCATTGATTTTTCGTGGTTGGCTGCAAGTCCACGTAAAAATAAGTTGAACAATTTGGGGATGGGAAAGAGGTCACTCTACCACTTTTTCAACACAGATGTCACTGAAAGCATAAGATGAGCAAGTTGCTCACTTTATGGTTTCAAAACAGGTCGCTCATCTTATGCTTACGGAAAAGGAAGCACCGTCCAGTAGCTCTGGTCTGGGTTCAACTGACTACACTCGGTATAATCGAGAGAATTTCCAAACCCTCAACAGGATTAATTCCAAGTTTGTAACACCACCTTAAAAATTTAGTGAGAGTAGGTTTTCGCCGGTATTTAGCTGGCGGGGTAACTTGGGAAAAAGAAGTCAAACTAAGTGTTGGCATAGCGCCGAAAATCTGGCCAACAGATTGAGCAGCCCACTTTTCCCAATCAAACCGAGACCCTTGAGAAAAAGAAGTATTGTCTACAAACCGGCCCAGCCATGCATTACACACACAACAATAACCAAGAGAATTGCAGTCCAGATTGAGAAACTGTTGAAAACAACCACAGTACAAGCACCGTAGTTGTAGGTAACGTTGGTGAACTGGACAAACACTGACAGGTTCTATTGTCCACAACAAAGGGTTATAAATAGGTTTTCCAGCTTCACGCCAGTCTTGATAGCAGCCAGAACACCAACGTTGTTCAGTATGGAAAATATGACTGAAGTTAAGCCGCCAGGAGTGCCATTGAAGTAAAGTCAGAAAACTCAGATCAAGCCTAGCAGTTAATTTCTCAACGATGGCAACCAGCTTTTCAACATGTTGCGTTCGGTCTAACCAAAATTTAGCAGACTGCTGTTGTAAAAGTGCAGGCTCTCGATGCCAAGCATTGATGAGCATTTTGATAGCATCATCAGCTTTCAAGAAATCGGGTGGTTGGTTGCTCTGAATAAATAACGGCGTAATTTTATAGCGAATTAAACTAGCAATCGAGACACCATGTGCAGCAGCCAAGCGCTGTAAGTAACTAGTAAAACTTTCAACTGTGGGTGTACCAAAACCTATTGGTTTAAGAGAATAAAGATGGCTGCGTTTTGGAAGTTGGTTCATCGTTAAGTCCCACGACTCATAATTAGCCAAACTTTCAACCGACATTTTCACCACCTCCAACAGGACGACGTTGAGGTTTAGTATTACCAGTAGTAGAGCGACGAGATTTAGTATTGGTTGTATTGGTTGTCTGGGACGTGCTATGTGTAGCTGACCCATGATGAGATTCTAAACCTAAAGCAATTCTCAAAGCCGAACTATCTGGGGTAAACTCAAGTTGCTTTTCTCCTAATCGTGTTTCGTTGAAGATAATCATGCATTGTTCATGAGAGTAAGCAGAAGATTTTAAATGCGACAGAGTGAGAGTTTTAGCTCCATCCAGTAACGCTGTTGCCAATGCTTGAGATAACCAATCTTTGAGAATACCAACACAACCGAAACTGCGTTCGTAGCAAAAATCCCAGTATTTAAGTAAATCAGGCTCTTCTTCAAAAGGTAAATGACGTTGAAAAGTTTGAACAACACCTCTGAAAGCTTTTAAATCTTCTTCATTCTCGACTTTGTATCGCTCAAAATGAATATCCAGGCTACGCCTGCACAACTGGGCACTCAAGTTACGAAGTATCAACAAGTCATAAGTACCTGCCAGTACGAATTTGACTTGAGTAAGGTTTGCTAGCGACTTAATACAGTCTGTCTGGTCGCGTAATTTTCGACCACTGGCAACTTTACTGAGATTTTGTGCTTCATCAAGGCAAAAAACTTTCAGACGACGATGTTTAAGAGCAGCTTCTAAGGATGTTTTCAACTTCAAATTAGTAATTCGACCATAACTAGGTAACTGAATGCAAGGATCTTGGAGAACGCCCAAAGCACGTAGATAAAAATCTTTCCAATCAAAATTACTAAATTCCGGGGTAGCAACTTCGATATTAGCAATAGGAATAAAACCTTTATCTAGTTCCATTTCTTTGTGAAAAGAAGCTAGTAACCTTTGTGTGATGCGACGTAATAAGGTAGTTTTACCTACACCTGTTGGCCCAAATAAAAAGATTAAAGAAAAGAATCCTGGGTCATCAATTGCATTTTTGAGTTTCTCTGCTGCTATTAATAATTTGGGGTGCGCCATTGTATATTGCTGGAAATAAGAAATTCTGTCAGCAATAGGTAGAGTTAGTAATTCTTGAGGAAAGCTATAATCATGTGCCATTAGAACTCTCCATAATATTCAAGGGTTTCCGTGATATATGCAGTCAAATTGCTGATAGTTTCACAATTTTTACCTTCATTGGTCGAGTCATCTCCTAGACAATCATTATTTTCCTCTGCCGCAAATTCTGAGAAATTTAACTTTGGTTCCGGGATCAAATTATTTTGAATAATTTTGTGAACTTTGTCATGTTCAGTATCGCGCAAGCGTTGTTTGAGGATAGCGCCTTCTTGAGCAAATTTTGAGTTTAAAAATTCTACTAATTCCCGATCATTTATTGTTAACTTACGTCCGTAATTGCGTTGGCGCTGATTAAGTTCTGCACTCGCCAGCCGAATTTCTTTTTCGGAACGTCCTTGGAAGTATTGATAGTAAGAAGAAATGCATTTTACCCACTGTCCTTGTGCTAGTGCATAAGCAATTCCTGCATTCCAAGGGTCGTAACGAACCCACAGCATTGATTTTTCGATTTCTGGATCACGGAATACATCTGCCCAGTAATAAATATTGTGTATTTTGACACCCTTCCCTGGTTGAACTTTACGCTTTCGTTGATCTGGTGCTGGTAGAGTCAGAATCTGGAATAATTCGTCATATGCTACTCTTCGGTGTAAGCGACTTCCACCTGTTGCTAATCCGGTGACAAAAGCATCGCACGGACTAGTACCTAATGCCGGATGCAATCGTTGGTCATAAACCGAATATGCCCATTCACAAAAGGCAGAGTACAGTTCTTCTAGTGTCCAAATTGCTAATCTTTCTGGACTGACAGATTTGGTGACTTTACGGTGAAGGCGTTTGATTTGGGTGTTACCTTGCAACTCATGAATAAACTGCGTGTTGGCAGTCCCAAATAGTCTTTCAACAATTGAACCAAACCGAGCATGTGCTGGCGGTCGATACTTCAGCGTGCAAGTATAAGATGCCAATAATTGTTCAAAATAATGACTGTGAAACTCTTTTCCATTATCTACAACAATATTTTGCGGAAACCGTCCAAATCTAGCAACGCATATGCGAATTACCATCATACAATCACGGTAGCTTGGCTCATCGAAGGTCAGATAAACTGATAAAATTCTTCGACTATATGCATCAACCATAAAGGTTGCCCAAGGACGACCTAAATTCTGATGAATTGAGTTATTTGTAGCAATATGACAATTAGTTAGAGATTCGAGTGAACTAACTAATTCAATGTCAATTTGAGTATGGTCAATGTGGACAATCTCAAAAGGACGACTGCCATGCCGTGGAGTAGTTTGCTCTAATTCCCAATAAAATGGTTCTTCGGAAATAGCTGCTCGATTACCAAGACGTTTTCTAGTTTGATGGTGTCCGCTTCGCTGTTTGATAGCTTGGCAAAATGTGATTCTCGATGGAGGTTTGAATGGGGGTTCATGGGTTTGGCAAGCTAAGACAAATGCCTCGTAAACCCGTAATTTTCTGCGTTGTTTGGGTGTTTCATAATGCTCCTTGATAAAATCGAGCATAAATTCTTGGGTTTGAGAATCAATTTTTGGAGTCCGATTGCCTTTACTGTTATGCTTGGGCAGTAATCCCAGGTATCCATGACCGTAGATAAGTAAGGCTTTTTGGTATTGAGTGCGCCAACGACGGATTGTACTGCTTGGATATGCTCTTGGATTATCTCCTAAGTATGGTTGTATTAAATTGTAGCGACGGTTGGCTTCTATAATATCTTCACAAGTTGCGTGTTTGAGAATTTCAGATGCTGCTTTAATATTTGAGGTTTGTGTTGTCTCAACTCCCACAATTTTACCTGTATCAATCAATGCTGTGAATGCTACATTTGGTAGTTCTATAAGTTTGCTATCTGCACGTAATAGTCCAGTAGTTGTCGTTCCAGTATTTACTATCTCCCATGACTCTCCATCCCAAGAAATATTAGTACCTACTGCTATTTGTAGTAATATTTGATTGCTAGTTAGGTTTGTAGACTCTATTGAGTTAAGATGCTCATAAGATAAAGCAACATCTTTGTTAATAAATACGAGTACGGTTTCTGGTTGACAAAGTTTTACTTTATAAAGTTCTACGTAAAGTTTATCTGTGGCAATTAACCAATAAATAACATCGGTATTTATTGATTCAATTTGTAACAGTTCTGCTAGGGTTATTCCTGGATAATCTTTTACAGTGGCTTCAATCAAACTTTGGTCGGTTTTGTTTATAATTTCTGATGAGTATCCGAAGTAATCTAACAGCCAAATTAGATTTTGTTGAAAGTTCCAATTAATTACAGCATCTGACCATACATGGAAATCCAAACCATGAAGATGAGCGTATTCTTCACCTGGGGGACAATGCCACTTGCCATCTGAGTTTTTGCAGTAGCGATTTGGATTCAATTCGGTCAGCTTGTTGAGTTCAAGTTCTGTTTTGCATTCCTCCCAAAAAGCTGAATCTGTCCGAATTATAAAGAAATCGGGTGTATACTGGTGTCTATTTTTTCGCCCACTTTTGCTTTGATAGACTAATTCTATTGCTGGCGGTTGGTCGTAATATTCGAGTACGGATGGGTCATGTTCGAGTTCATAAATACGTGCTAATTCGTTATGATGGCTCTCGAATTGAATAGTCACTCCCATTTTTCTTGAGGGGTAACTGCCACAAACGTTTTTCTTTGCTCCGGTTACTCGACGAGATGGGTTGGTGCTGCGAATCTCCTCAACGATTGCCTGCGCTACTTGACTGAGGTTTTGTTGACGGCACCAATTGCTAAACTCTTGGTTGTCAAGCATAATTCTGGTTTAGGAAAGAGTGTTGCTTGCCAAAGTCTCTCCTACTGTTTATCTCAGCACAAGGCTGTATATTTATGAACGAAGTGTTGAAAATGTTTGCTCAACTTATAGTTTCTCAATCATGTTTTTGCTCAACTTATGCTTTCAATACTCTTCTGTTTGCTTGTTCCTTCTGACGGGGTTAATACTGTTTCAAGCAATCTGTTGCTCAACTTATGCTTTCAGAGTTGCTCATTTTATAATTACAGTGACAACAGAGACACCAAACTCAAATAAAAAAGTTCAACAATTAGGAGAGTGCTTCTACCCGAATGTGGGCGTGATGGGCTAGCCCCGCCGGAGGCGATCGCTCTAGTAGTTCGCCAACCCAAAATTGCTGGGTGGAGGTCGGCAGAGGAGCAAGGGAGCAGGGGAGCAGAGGAGAGATTTGTACAAGTTCTTTCCCCCTTGCCCCTCCGCACCTCTGCCTCTCTGCTTGCCACAACGCTTGCGTTACCTTGGCAGACTACTAGTAATAATGTAGCGATCGCCTCCGGCGGGCGGTAAGACTTGCGAGCGATTCATGGACGGATGCCTGGAGCGGGGTAAAGCACCCAACAGAAATTGTAGAACTTTTTTATTTATTGTTGGACTTTATTATTTGTTGTTGAACTTTTTTATTCCTCTACAATCGCAAGAATGAAGTCACGAATCCCACGCCCGGATAAGAAAACGTTTTAAACCGAATGGCACTAAGAAAAGCCGAAATGCTTAAATGCTTGTGGGTTAAGCAGTTTGCAACTGCTTTCGTAATTCGTGCCGGGGTTTGGTCATTAAGGGATAAGCTTTTGGGCGGCGTTTACGGACTCTTGGTTCGTTTCAAGGCAAAGCGATGGCATAGGCGATCGCAAACTCAGCGTGTCTTTCGTGGCGTAGTTTACCGCCGTAGGCATCGCTTCCATGACACTGCCATCTTGGACGACCGCCTGACCCCTCCTCCACTGTTCAATAGCTTTCAAAGCTGTAGCCCTTATTCCGTATAGCTTAGAGCTTTTCTTAGTGCCATTCAACCTTGGGGCTAGATGGATTAAATCTTACCCTAGCCCAGATAGTCCCACTTTGTTTCCAACTTGATTGCTGATCAGGCAAGTCCCCTTGTCAATAAGGTTTGAGACGCGCTAACCCTGCTATCTGGTACTGTAGAAGCATTACTTGAAGATATGCTTGAGTTAAGAAAAGTTCTAGAGTATCACGTAGTAGCTCGAAAAATTGTTGCAGTAGATTTGGCATTGCTAGATTTATCCCAACTAAGTTGAAAACGGTTTGACTAATGCTCTTTCATCTTATTTTCATCTTATTGTATTGACTCACCCAAATTCAACCAAGAAATATCAGTTATGTCGAATTCATCAAATATCAACAGTAACTCTATTCCTGACAAACTAGAATCAGGTAAGAATAGAGAGCAAATTTTCCAAGAATTTCTCGTACTTGCTAATAGTCCAGATGCGACTGCTGACAACCCAGCATTATTGTATAAAGGTGTGCAGAATTCGCCCTATGAACCAGACATTAATAATTACCCAATTCGCCTGAGATACCTACAAAATCCCGCAGAATTACTCGTTCGACCTTATCCCCAAGTTGGAGAATTACCTCAAATTTCACCCCAGGGTTTAGAATTTATACATCCAGATATTCAAGAGGCTTGTATCTGTGTTGGTCGTTTATCTGATGGGAAGATAAAGGCACACTGGATGGGAAGAAACGCTCTGAAGAAAAATCAATTTTGGAGTGGAACAAAAATCATCCCGTTACTGAATATTGTTTCTCAATTAAATACGAAATTTCCTGATGTAGATATTGATAATTGCGCGATTGTGGATTCAGAAAATCCCCAAAAAACTGTATCTTTTTTTAACGCAGCGAATGACATAGTTAGTTATCAAAACAAAATAGCTAGTTCCAACGCCTTAGCTGCTATGTGTAAACGATTTGAAACTTGGGAGGGCTTAGAATTATGGGTAAAAAAAATCACCGGAAATCAAGATTTAGTTTTCCGTGGACGTTACGGTGAACTACCTTATATTAATCAGCCAAGATTGCATGATTTAAAAACAGAAAATGTCCTGCTCAAAGCTGCTCCAGAAACTACTATTGGAGACAATCTTGTAACCGCCTACGATTTGGTGAGGTTTATCTCCATGTTAGGCTGGCATCACCATCTATCCCCAGAATCTCGATTACCTGGAGCGCAATGGGATAGTCTAGAACCTCTTGTCAGAGCGATGGGTTCAGATGCCTGTCGTTACATTGATCAAGCTATCCTAGCGTTGGGTTTGGAAAAAGTTGTTACATCTCCCACAATTATCTCAAAATTAGGTGATGGGTTCAGTGATTCTCGACAAAGTACTGAAATAGTTTATGTCGCACTGGTACAATTTTTGGATGAACGTCCCAAGGCTCATAATCATCCACCTGTGCTAAGAACTATCAGCATGACTTTACGCGGAGTGAAATCATTTCAGGAAACCAATCCTGATAAAATTGATTCCGCAAAAAAACGGGATGCAATTGAGCTAGATGCTAGAGTGGCAGCCGAAGTTACTGAAATTATGCGCCGAGTGATGACAGAAGAACTATAGACGAATGTTGTCTTTTATGGTTATCTTGAGAGCTGTTTTCAAAGCAGAAGGCTCTTGATACGATTCTGAGCAGTTTTTCACTAGAGCGGTAAAACTAACTTGAGAGTTGAGACTAAAGGCTTAATTACGTTTGCTAAAAAGAAAATCTCAAACGAGTTTTCTATGTTTCCAGGCTCACTCTAGCAAATTTTACCACTGTAGGAAAAAACCTAATTACTTATTGTTGTGTGGGGATAGTTGGTCTAATTATCACAGCCGAAAATTTCTGCCTTTTCAAGCTATTTCTTCTTGTTTGTGGGTAATAATCGTGCAATCTGAGGTTGGATGAGCAATACAAATTAGCACATAGCCTTGAGCGATCTGCTCATCGTCTAAATAAGACTGTTCTGACTGATCAACGGAACCATCAACCAATTTCCCAGTACAAGTCGAGTAGACTCCCTGACGACAGGAATAGGGTAACTCCATCCCCTCCATTTCAGCAGTTGAGAGAATATATTCATCTTCGGGAACATTTACCGTTTGGTTAATTCCTTCTTCTTCATTCATCAATTGAATTTTGTATGTCGTCGTCATAACTGTAGACCTCGTTATCAAAGTAATACTCTTCAATTGTTGCGGAATAGACACCAAATATTGTCAGAGATTGAAATCAGCAAATACCGGGGTATGAGTAGCATTCACGTAGAAAACCGGGTTAAGATATATTACATAAGCAATACAAGGATTTTTAGAAGCTGAAACCCTTATTTTATCGTTGAGCAGTGACTCGACGATCAGCAGAGCGTCAATCACCTTGGTTATCAGAAAAATCTTTATCTAATAAGGCTTTTAAGCTTAACTCGGTTTTCTGTTGCGATGATACTCATACCCCAATAAGAGAGAGAATCCATTAGGGGGCGATGGAATACACCTCGCTTTTAGAGCGATCACACTTCTACGGACTACAAAAGCATAATTCTGATCTTTTCTGAAACAATTATTTACTAGTGTGGTAAAACTTACTAGAGAAGACGACTCTCTAAATTAGCCAAGTAACCCTTGGGATCTCTGCGAAATCGATATTGTTCAATTCTGGCTTTATGGTGTTTTTTCAGTTGAGAGCGTAATTCGAGCCAAGTATGAATATCAACTTGTGCTAAATCAGATGCGGTAAAAGAATGAAGTTTAGTAGCGATTGCACAGGCAAGTTTGACAGAACCACGAATAACGAGGGATGAGGGGGCAACTTTACGACCAGTACAACGACGTTGATGATGACGTAGCATACCAAAAGCATGTTCTAAGTCATTATTAGTTCTGGGAAAGTCTTCAATTTCATAACAATGAAAAAGTCCAGACCAGTAGTTATGAGTGGTTTTTATAAAGTTATCGATTGCGGTACTAAGTGTACCAGCTTTCTGCTTTTGTTGGGACATTTCTGTTAATAGTTGCTGATAGCTTTGTTTGACACCAGCAGCATTAAGACCTATTTTATTATTGAGAATATCACTAGCTTGTATCTTCCCACTGATATGCAACTATAACAGGTGAAAATAAAGATGCAGTCGCAGATAAACCCTTAGCTATCAGGTGTTTTAGGTTGACTAAGGGTGGGGTTAAAGCACTTTTTTTTCCATCCGTTCTAAGCTTTGCTCTATCAATGTCAAATTTGATTGTAACTTTAATCCTCATGCCTCTAACGGTGGATGACCATCATTAGTTATAGAACTACGTACTGCCGAGCAATAATCTTCGATAATAGTTGCCATTTCCTGAGTTTCATTAGTAACACTACGTTCAATGTCTCGTAATCCTCTAACTTTTTTCTTTAATTCCTTTTTTGCATGTCGATCCGCCTCATATATGGGTTTAATCGCTTCCTTCAAATAATGGTAATGACATAAACCGTGAGCAATTCTAGGTAATGCTAACCTAACAGCTTTGCGAATTGATTGTTGCCCATCACTAACAACTCCATCAATTGGTACATCCAGAGTATTAGCTACTTCTAATAATAACGCCACTAAATCTTCATTTCTTGATGATAATAAGGTTTTAGCTAGTAAGATTTCTCCTGATAAGCAATCTCGAATTACCCATAATACCTCATGTCCAATTTCTGGCTGCATCCCATCAATGGCTAATATCACCCGTCCTTGATTAGCCACTATTGCTTTTAATCTTTTATGGTCTTTTAGCCATAAAGAAAGTAATTCGTCATATCTGTCAATTAGGTGTGTGACCGTTCTTTTACTTATACATATACCCTTTAATTCAAGGTGAGCGTGTATTTGGGTAACACTTCTATGTTCCTGGTAGCGTAATGCTCCTATATAAGCAATCACATCTAAACCAAATTCGTTTTGTGGTAGAGCGAGTGACCCTTCTTGCTCTGGTCGATATGCTTTTTTATACCGCATACATGACTTATTTCGACATTGCCGAATTTTTAGCTGTAGTTCTACTACCCCATTTAACGTTCTTATATGTCGAGGATTATTGTATTCATTCCACATTGCTTGACCACACGAAGGGCATTTTTTTTGAACACAATCTAGTACTTCAAACGATGTTGCCTCTGGTTTTAAACTTTTTCTTACCAAGTTTTTGCACCATTATTTCGCTACAAGCTCAAGATTACAGGATTTCTGCTCCTCTCTAGTAAGTTTTGCCACGCTAGATTATTTATGGTAACTAATTTATTTCTTGCCAGTGGAGTATTCTGGATACTGACCTATATTTTATTGATTAAACGTGGTTTTGAAGATCAAACTTATGGAATGCCATTAGTTGCTCTATGTGCAAATATTTCATGGGAATTTATATTTTCATTCCTTCATCCTCATCAGGCACCACAACTTCAAGTCAATATTGTATGGTTTTTTCTTGATGTAATTATCTTGTTTGAATTTCTAAAATTTGGACAACCTGAGTTGAGATATTTACCAAAAAAACTGTTTTTTCCCATATTTTTATTAACCTTAGTTGTTAGCTTTTTTTGTGTACTTTTTATCACCTATGAGTTTCATGATTGGAGTGGTGCATATACAGCTTTTGGACAAAATCTTATGATGTCTATTCTTTTTATTGATATGCTAGTCAGACGCAACGCTCTCAGAGGTCAATCAATATTTATTGCTTTATTTAAGATGATGGGAACTTTACTTGCTTCTTTTGGTTTCTATCTTTCTTTGCCAATACAAGGAAGATCGCTCTTGTTTGTATTTTTATATACTGCGATTTTTGTCTTTGATCTAATATATGTATTTATGATTGCTACTCAAATGAAAGATTTGAGAAAAGAACAATTAGATAAAATAACTGTTTTATAACAAATAAAATTGTTGATTAATACAAGTGTTTAATTTTTTATAGAAAAATTAAAAGATATGTGAGAAATTGAGAAAGAGTGATTTTAATTATGTAGCGCATCTACTTAAAGTCGCAGATATTCTCTTTGATAAGATTGTTTTATTTAATGTCCTAACTCTTAATCTAAATAAAATCTGACACAAATGAGCGAAATCCTTCTTGTAGTAGATGGGGTATAAGTAGTATTCATGCAGAAAACCGGGTTAAGAAATATTACATAAGCAATACAAGCATTTTTAGAATCTGAAACCCTTATTTTATCGTTGAGCAGTGGCTTGACGATCAGCAGAGCGTCAATCACCTTGGTTATCAGGAGAATCTTTATCTAATAAAGCTTTTAAGCTTAACTCGGTTTTCTGTTGAGATGATACTCATACCCATAGTTGTTCAAAATACTACCGATTATAGGTGCTTGGTTTGATTAAAAATGAAGGCTGGATGCTGGATCGTTGCGTTGTTTTGTAACTTGCGATCGCCCCGTGATCGATTACGATTATTGTTGCTAAATTGACAAGTATTTATTTTCAATGAAGCATGAGTTTAATTACTACTCCTAAAGGATGAAACTTGCAGCTATTTATAATAATATCAATTCTCTGTGAAGCTGCACATTATTTTGACCCTTCCCAACCTCCCTGATACTTTGGTGAGGTTGGGAGGGGTTCTTTCTATGCATCTTCATTTGGGAGGGGTTCTTTCTATACATCTTCATACAAAATTGGTATAACTTAGTTAAAATACGTTTTAATTCCAGTTTCTAATTGCGATAGTAGACTGCAATATAATTGCATAAATCTAGTAGTGAAAGTATTACTACGAGGAGCAAATAGAAATTGTTTGTAAAAGCAATGATGTTTTAAAAAAGGTTTAAATAGTGTGTGACTTGTATAACTTCTACTAAAACGTTCCAATGGTAGAGGTTATATTGCGATAAATTTGTAACTATTAAATGTGCAGTGAAAAAACTTAAGCAGAGACATTCATTGGCTTAGAGATACTCCTCAGTAAACTTCATAGATATCAACAAGCGTAAAAATTATTTTTTGACAGATCCTGATTAGGCAAACAATTAATCAACATGAGTAATCTAATGACACAATCTCTCTGGCTTTGTGGTACTTGCCTTAACATCGTTGCCAACCACACCACTACAGGAGGTCAGTACGATCTGATCGAAGGCTACTTTCTTCCCGGCACACAAACACCCCCCATCTCCACACGCGCTATTGCAAACAACTCTACCTGCTCTTCCGATTAATGAATCGGTGTTCTAGGTAACATATATACCAACGACAAGTGGTTTTGGTTTTTAAAAGCCTCAAGAATGGGCTGGATCATAGAAGTTCTTGAAATTCTATTGCATGAGCAGACTAACACATTAGGAGATACTTAATGAAATCAATAAAACTTCAAAAATCGATTTTTCAAATTACTTTTGTGTTGTCTAAAGTATTCTTATCAACAACACTGATAGCAGAATTGATTGGAGTTTCACTAACTAGTACAGCGAGCGCAGTAACATTTCCAATACAAAAACCTCCGATTTTGGTTGCAACAGCGTATACCGATTTATCATTACCCACCTTGCATCCCGGGGATCGAGGTAAAAGCGTTAAAATATTGCAGAAAATTCTCTTAGATAATAGTTTTTTAGAAGCAGCAGCAGTCAGATTAGGAAATCCGCGTGGTGCAATTGTTGATGGAGTATTTGGTTCCATTACCGAATCTGCGGTAAGGGATTTACAAAAACGGTACAAAGTTCCAGTTACAGGACAAGTGAATCCTCGTACATGGGAAGTGTTGGATATGCATGAAAATCCTTATCACTCACCACTTCCCTGGAAATTATAACGGCTTTACCAAAAGTACCGAAGCAGATAGATTGGCTTTAGACTCTAACTCAAGTTGGAGACAACCTTCCACTGCGAGATGGACAGGTTCATCCATCACTCGATTGTCCAAAAATTTCAACTCAGAGTGGAATGGCACTAAGAAAAAATACAGTCCTTTCTCTGACTGGAACAAGCCTCTAAGCTGGGAACCCATTCTGGGAGGGCTGCCGCCTCCATTAGCTTGACAAGAGGCAGAAGCCCACTTGAAATACATTCTCAGCCTGGAGGCTGGGAACAAGACGAGACAAGCCTTTGGGCTTTTCTTAGTGCCATTCGTATATAAGCCTTAGCGTTTTTTATTTCATCCTAATCAAAAAGCTGCCTAAATCACAGTCAGCTTTTTTATGAGGTTGGATTAGGTGCGTTCGCACTTATTCACTCATCAAAATTAATCGGCTTGCCATTGAAGTGACCGGAGATAATTTCCGGTCTAAGCGACCCAGGTAAACTAATTTTATGTGACTATCTGACACAAAAAGGGCGTTATTAATATAACTGTTAATTGTAAGCCTTGTAATAGGTGATTAAACCTCCTAATTACGAATTACAAGATTTAAAAACGCTCTAATTCTTCATATAGATTTAAGAATAATTAGTTAAGTCAAGCAGTTCCAAGATGAATAAAAAATGATACATGATGACCGTTATACACTAGCCACTGGAAAAGAAGGCGTAAATCGATTGCAAATTCTTCACCAAATCCATAAGCCATATACAGAGTTTTTACTTGCGCGAGTTGGACTCTGCGAAAGAATGCATATAGCTGACATTGGTTGCGGTATTGGAAGTGTTTCCAATTGGTTAGGCGAACAAGTTGGATTCAACGGTTCAGTTATTGGTGTAGATGTGAGTGCAGAGCAGGTAGAACAGGCACGAGGAAATGCAGACGCACTTGGCTTGAGTAATGTAAAATTTGTCTTGGGCAGCGCTTACAATACAGGATTACCTCATAACTCCTTTGACCTAGTTTACTGCCGCTTTTTGCTAATCCATCTGACTCGCCCTAAAGATGCACTGGAACAAATGCTGGCACTACTCAAGCCGAATGGATTGTTAGTGTGTGAGGAAGCCGACTTTAGCACTGCTTTTTGTCAACCTGCTAACTCTAGCTACGACCGTTGTTTTGAGCTTTTCCTTAGACTAGGTAACACTCGTAGCCAGCACTTTTGTATGGGAAGCAAGCTTTACCAAATATTTCAAAATGCTGGCTTGCTGACGCGAGAAATTTTTTTAGTGCAGCCTGTCGCAGTTCACAAAGAAACTAAGCGTTTTATAGATTTGTCACTCAAAGAGGCAGCTGATGCTTTAATTGAAACTGGAATAACAACACCAGAAGAGATTAAGAAAACTATAGAGCAAATAAGAGAGTTGGCAGAGGACGAAACAACACTGTTTGGCATCCCTCGTGTGACACAAATCTGGGCACGAAAATAACTATATAGTTTCTTGAAGCTTTACAGAGTTATTGGATTGTGAAGAGAAAATCAATTCTCTAGTGAACAACTGAAAGCGGATGATAGTTGATTAACCTTTTAAATGGGAAAGATAACTGTAGTGACCTGCAATTATAAATCCCCCGACCTGCAATCATCGCTGTATTGAGCCAGGATTATTTGCAACTATAATTTTATTTGAGCCAGGATTAATTGCAACTGAGCCAGGATTAAATGCAACCAGCCTGCAATCATCCGTTTCGACCAGAATTAATTGCAAATAAGCTTAACACTTTACTAGGGTTGAGTTTGATAAATTAACTTTGAATTCTTTACGAGTTTATTTACTGAAAAAACAACGGTAAAAGGAACTCTAAGCCTTACTAGTGACGCAGTTAAGAAAACGTTCGTTTTTTTACTTTTATAGTTGCATTTAATCCTGGCTCAAACAGAGGAAAAGCAGGTAGGTTGCAAATAATCAAGGGGAACGTTGCATTTAATCCTGGCTGAAGCGCAATTATAGTTGCATTTAATCCTGGTTTGTAAATGTCTTGATTGCAGGTTTGAGCGATTAGTATTGCAGGTCGTTACACCTATTTACGTACGCTCTTACCTACTGAATAAAACTATGAAAAAAGAAGCCCAAATAAATGATTGCGATCGCATTATTTTATCTTCTTTTTGTAAAGAAGATAAACCTAGATTTATTATTGGCAATGGCGGGGCTGGAATCACTCGCTTTGTAGACTATATGGCTGAGTCTTTCTTGGCACAAACAAAGGCAGAATATTGTATTGCTTGGAAAAAATCAGATACAGAGGAGACACTACAAGGTTTAGCTAATGGTTCAATTGATGTCGGCTGGGCTTATGGAATCGAACGGGTATATAAAGAGTACAAAGAACGTAATTTTAGTTTTGCACCGGTCTATATTTTTCGCGATCATTTCACTCTCATAGGCTCTCTTACCAATCCAGTAGCTTTACCTATATCTGAAGAACTTACACCGCACTACTCTAATCATCAAGTACTAAAGCTTTTTAAAAAGATTGCTTCAGGTCAATCTGGTGTTTATTTTTTAACACGCAATGACAAATCTGCTACCAATTTTATAGAACGGAAAATATTTAAAAAAATTCTTGGTCGTTTACCTGAAGTTGGAACCGATTCGTGGTATCTTCCGCTTAAAAGCAAAGAACATTATCCTGATACTGCTCTCCAAGAAGCTAACGAGCGAGGTTACTATACTCTGACTGACCGTGGTATTTGGAACTGGGCAGATCCTGACAAACGTAAAAATCTTCGTGTCTTCTGTGAAGCTGGGGATATTAATCCTAATGATATTTTGCTCAATCCTTGCCTAG
The DNA here is from genome assembly GCF_013393905.1 of Nostoc sp. C052. Taxonomy (GTDB): domain Bacteria; phylum Cyanobacteriota; class Cyanobacteriia; order Cyanobacteriales; family Nostocaceae; genus Nostoc. The sequence goes on along the minus strand of NZ_CP040275.1, from coordinate 256,789 downwards.
CAATGTTAAAGAACACTACTCCACCTATTGAAGCGATTCAGTTTGTAGAGTGGTTAGCTAATTCAGGTCAAGCATTTATTGAAGAATACAAATTACATAGAGTAAGGCTTTATAGCAAAGCTCCTATTGCAGTATTAAATCATTTTTGATAACCTAAAACCCCAATTTATTATAATAAATTGGGGTTTTATCAATTATGGTAATTAATTACTTTAGCTTCAACTCTCAAGTGTTAATATGAATAATAGTTACCCTTTTAACTTGAACTGGTTCAACTATCATTGGCAATATATAAAATACTTCGCCTCTAAATACATTGTCCGTATGAGCTAATACAGATACACTGCTTTTATGCAAGCTATCAATGCAGACTGGGTTTCTAAACTGAATTACTAGACCTAATTTAGTAAAGAAATTTCTTAAATCCTGAGATTTTAAATTAAATAATTGATCCTCTAGAATATTGCTAGAATTTTCCTCTTGTTGGGTTGAATCGGTACGTATGCTTTGAATCATAATGTGAGAAAAATTTTGATCCATAAATTAGAAAAGAGTTAACGAAAATTTAGGCTTTCGCGCTAATCACAAATTAAAACTTTGAATCAAATCATGAGTGAGAGTTGAAATTCTGAATCATAACTAGAGAATGAGTTGAAAAAACACAATTGGACAAAACTTGCACAAAAAATCCCTGACAAAATTGTTCTAACTTAAACTTTTAATTCAGAATATGATTCAAATACCCATGTTATGGTTCAAAAGTTTTGTTTTAGTAGATATCTGAGTAAAAATCAAATATTTCATTGTCCAAGCGAACGCTCTGTTGTTGGGCGATCGCCTACTCAAATCGTAGCTGAATAATAATGATAATCAAGCCGAAGAATTGATACAACCGTCGCTTTTATCAGTCTTTTTATCCCCTACGCGATAATCATTATTAATAAAAAAACTCGAATATTAAAAGTGAACTATAAACTGGATACTCATTTCTGAAGCATATCATGAGTTGAAATCTCATTTTTTAGTTCAAATCACAGTACGTTGTTTTCCTCTGTCTTTGATAATTCCTTTTTCTTTAAATTGCTTTAACAAGATATCTAGTAATTTTTGTTCGGCACTTCCAGAAATTAAGCGGACTCTGAATTCGCAGAGTACACTAAAATCAAAGCCTGAGTCTGTCAAATAAGAGAGAAAGTGCATACTTCCAATCAATTCTACTGCGAACTGCAACTGAAACGCTTGTCTGTCAGTCATGTCTTCGATATATTGCATGACGCAGACCAAAGCTAACCGCCAAGGACTAAAAGCGGGTTGCCCAAGTGTTGGAAACAGGTCTTCAAAATCTTGGTCGTTGTAGAGAGTACCGATTTCATCCCTCATGGTCATGTAGAGATTGCCTTTTGGGAAAGCGGCACGAGCCACACGCACTGTTTCTTCTGGGATGGGGTCTATGGATTGCGGTTGAATCACTCAATTCCTCCTTCACCGCAGGTGATGGTAGATGCTTGTTGATTAACATCATCCCATTTTCCTCAACGTCTGTTCGCTTTAGCATTTATAAGGTTTTCAAATGTGAAGAAATATTTCGCCAACAGCATCCGATGATACTCATACCCATAGTTGTTCAAAATACTACCGAGTATAGGTGCTTGGTTTGATTGAAAATGAAGGCTGGATGCTGGATCGTTGCGTTGTTTTGCAAGTTGCGATCGCCCCGTGATCGATTACAATTATTTTTGCTAAATTGACAAGTATTTATTTTTAATGAAGCATGAGTTTAATTACTACTCCTAAAGGATGAAACTTGCAGCTATTTGTAATAATATCAATTCTCTGTGAAGCTGCACATTATTTTGACCCTTCTCAATCTCCCTGATACTTTGGTGATGTTGGGAGGGGTTCTTTCTATGCATCCTCATTTGGGAGAGGTTCTTTCTATACATATTCATACAGAATTGGTATAACTTAGTTAAAATACGTTTTAATTCCAGTTTCTAATTGCGATAGAAGACTGCAATATAATTGCATAAATCTAGTAGTGAAAGTCTTACTATGAGGAGCAAAGAGAAATTGTTTGTAAAAGCAATAATCTTTTAAAAAAGGTTTAAATAGTGTATGAATTGTATAACTTCTATTAGAACCTTCAAATGGTAGAGGTTATATTGCGAGAAATTTGTAACTATTAAATGTGCAGTTAAAGAAACTCAAGCTGAGACGTTCATTAGGTTAGAGATGCTCCTCAGTAAAATTCATAGATATAAACATTATTTTTTGACGGCTCCTGATTACGCAAACAATTAATTAAATGAGTAATTTCATGACACAATCTCTCTGCTTTTTTGGCTCTCGCCTCAGCATCATTATTGGAGATTAATTAAATATATGCAATCTTTCGAGGTCTATCGCCCTTTGGGTGCGGGAGAGCAAATCTTCTGGCTCCACGATCAAGCTCATTCCTTACATTTCGCTCTCACAGCCCAAATCAAAGGAAAATTCACAGTTACTCAACTTCAACAAGCACTCCACTTTGTACAGCAAAGGCATCCATTCCTCCGAGTTCGGATTGCTCTGGATGAAGCAAAGCACCCTTGGTTTGTCGAAGACTGTGCTGATATTCCACTGCGGGTTGTGCAGAGGCTATCCGAACAACAATGGCAGCGAGAAGTTGAGCAAGAAATCGCAACGCCTTTTATTTGGTCACAAGCTCCGTTAGTGCGGGTTGTCTTGGTTCACTCCAGCAATGGCGCAGAATTATCAGAATTGATTGTGATATGTCATCACTCGATCGCTGATGGTATTTCTGTAACTTACTTAATTCGGGATATTTTGCAGGCGATGCCTACAGCAACCCCTTCGGTGTACGCTACACCCACTACATTCGGACAGTCTTTATCCGTGCCTCCGTCACTAGAGGATTTGATTGTCGATCGAACTCCCGAAAAAGTTTCTTTGCTAAAGCCAATTCCTACATTCATCAGTGATTCCTTTGTGGTTGGGCAACGTGCGAAGCAACCTAACTGTTCATTTGTCAGTTCTGGTTCACTTTCGCCCGAAACAACGCACTTACTCATCGCTCGTTGTCGGCAAGAACAAACGAGTGTTCATGCTGCGATTTGTGCCGCTTTTCTCTTAGCAGTCCGCCAGCAAAATCATTCAAAACAGACGCAGAACCTCAACTGTACGTCACCGATTAATCTCAGACCATACTTGACATCTGCAAACCAGGAAAATCTCAGTTTATATATTGGTGCTGAACGGACATCGCACCTCTTAAGCTTTGATGCCGATTTTTGGGAAGTCGCTCGTTCTGCTAAACAACAACTCAAGCAAAGTATGACATCTAACAAGCTGTTTGGGAAGATTTTTCAATTTCAACAATTGCTGTCCACCCATCCTAGTCCTGATGATACTTTACAAGTATTTAAAGACCAATTGGACTACGATATCACCGTTAGCAATCTCATGCGCTTGACGATCGCGCAACAGTTTGGAGAGCTAGAACTTCAGGCTATCTATGGGCCTGTAGTGACGACAGGTGTCAAAAACGATCGCTTAGTTGGCGTAGCGACTTTGGGAGATCGGCTATTCTTCACGCTCGTGTGTTCAGAACGGGTGATGCTGCAATCCCAGACAAAAACACTCCATGAGGAAGCTATACATCTACTAAATGAGGCGATCGCATCCAACTACGAGGAGCAAAGAGAAATTGTTTGTAAAAGCAATGATCTTTTAAAAAAGGTTTAAATAGTGTGTGACTTGTATAACTTCTACTAAAACGTTCAAATGGTAGAGGTTATATTGCGAGAAATTTGTAACTATTAAATGTGCAGTGAAAAAACTCAAGCAGAGACATTCATTGGCTTAGAGATACTCCTCAGTAAACTTCATAGATATCAACAAGCATAAAAATTATTTCTTAACGGCTCCTGATTAGGCAAACAATTAATCAACATGAGTAATCTGATGACACAATCTCTCTGGTTTTTTGGCTCTCGCCTCAGCATCATTGCAGATCACACAACTACCGCAGGTCAGTACGATCTGATCGAAGGCTACTTCCTTCCTAGTACACAAATACCCCTCCATCGCCACACACGCTATTCTGAACAAATCTATGTACTGTCCGGGGAGTTTACGGTTTGGGCAGGTGAGAAGAAGGCTGTGTTGAGTGCTGGTGAAAGCTTCCTGATTCCTACTGCCACACCCCACACCGTCGCCGTGCTTAACGATCAGCCAGCTCGCGTGTTGGTCGTTGCTGCGCCAAGTGGCTTTGCTCGGCTGATCGCAGCAGTCGGTACACTTGATGAGAAAGAAATACCGGATATGGAACTGTTTGAACGTATTTGCGTTGAGATCGGCGACGAAATTTTGGGTCCGCCTGGAACCTTACCCTCGGCATGATGCTAGGAGAACATAGAAATCGTCTTAAAACAATGAACAAAATCGGTGCAGAAGTCAGGCATAACCCATAACCATAGTTTGAATGCTGGTAAATTTCATATCACTATTGGTAGGGCTGCAATTGAGAAACTTTGAGCAACAATATATACAAGTAAGGAGTTGATAGGTGAAGCCATCACCAACTATGCACGCGCTGATTGTAGATAATTTTCAAACTGCAACATTTCGTACCGCCGAAATTCCCCGACCGGAACCCACTGTCAACCAGGTCCTGGTGCGAATCAAGGCAAGCGGTGTCAACCCGCTCGACAGCAAAATCCGCACAGGTAAAGCGCCCCATGCCAAACCTGTACTCCCTGCTGTGCTGGGAACCGATCTGGCTGGGGTCGTTGAAGCAGTTGGACAAAATGTCACCGCGTTTAAAGTCGGTGATGAGGTCTACGGACTGACGGGTGGAGTCGGTGGACTGCAAGGTTCACTCGCTGAATTTGCCGCAGTTGATCCCGATCTACTGGCAAAAAAACCAACCAACCTCAGTATGCGTGAAGCAGCAGCTTTACCCTTGGTGGTTTTGACTGCATGGGAAGGACTTGTCGATCGCGCTAATGTACGCGATGGTCAGAAAGTCCTCGTACTTGGCGGCTCTGGCGGTGTTGGTCATGTCGCTGTGCAGATTGCCAAAGCGCGTGGTGCCAAAGTGTTTGCTACTGCCTCGGCTGTTAAGCACGATATGCTGAAACAACTGGGTGCTGTACCGATAGACTACCACAGTGTATCAATTGAGCAGATTGTGCAATTGTATACAGATGGTCACGGCTTTGATCTGGTCTACGATACCGTTGGCGGCTCCACTTTAGACGATGCATTTCAGGCAGTACGCATTTACGGACATGTCGTTAGTAGCTACGGCTGGGGTCAGCACTCCTTGATGCCACTCTCGCGGAAGGCTGCTACGTATTCAGGCATATTTGTGCTTCTGCCTCTACTGAATGGTGAAGGGCGTACTCATCATGGTGAGATTCTGCATCAGGCTACGCAGTTGGTGGATGCAGGACAACTACGCCCAATTGTTGATCCTCGCCATTTTACGTTGGATACCGCACTGGATGCCCACAAGGCGGTTGAGCAAGGCACATCGGTGGGCAAAATCGTAATCGACATTGCAATATAGTTCAAGCTGGCTTGGAGAAGAACAAAGAAAAGCCCATTCAAACCTTGGTTATCAGGAAAGGCAGAGGGCAGGAGGCTCAGTTGGCAGAAAGGAATTCTGAATTCCAGCGCTGAAGCTACGACCGGAGGGAGTAAGGGTTTAAGACCCCCACCAAATTTTCAATTTGGTGGCTCTTGTTCAGGAGGGGTCTGAATTCCCAACTGATGTAAACCTTCTGCCCTCTGCCTTCTGCCTTCTGCCTTCTTGAATGAAGCTCATGGCAGGATAACGTTTCCCCAGATGACTACAGGTACTTATTTTTAGTCTGAACTTGAGACTAATTCAAAATTATCTGTTCCTGGCGGAATGCATTAACGGCTCCAAGGTGGACTGGGGATATTTCTCTCATTAGAACGCAGCATGAATGCGAAGAACCGAATTTTTGAACAGGAGAATCACGATTATGACAATGAATCAACGTTCTCAGGCAGAAGTGGTTGCACAAGTGACCGATCGCAATGCGAAGCTCGACATCGCTCGTCGTTTTCAAACAGCAATCGCTGCACGGGATTGGAGTGCAATGCGCGCCCTCCTCGCTGACGACGCACACTGGACACTGCCGGGCGACAACATGATCTCAGGCACTGCAAATGGAGCTGATGCCGTAGTTGATCGCGCCCGCAAAATTACGAGCTATGGGCTGAACTTCGAGCTACAGCACATTCTTGTCGGCCGAGACAACGTGGCTCTGTCTCTGCACAATACTGCCCGACAGGGCGAGCGGGTACTTGATGAATACTTGGCTACGGTCTGTCAGTTCAAGGATAACAGGATTGCCGCGCTCGAAACCTTCCTCTCTGACATTGACGGCATGAATGCCTTCTTTATCTGAGTCAAAGGACTGAACCAATAGCAGTTCAGAATTTAAACACCCAAATATCTCAGGTGAGTCATGACCACATTTCACACAATTTCAATCGATGGTTTAGATATCTTCTACCGAGAAGCTGGTTCCCGCAGTAATCCAACGATTCTTCTGTTACACGGCTTTCCGACCTCATCTCACATGTTTCGCAATCTGATGCCTGCGCTTGCTGATCACTTCCATCTAGTTGCCCCGGATTATCCGAGCTACGGCAACAGTTCTATGCCAACTGTGGATGAGTTTGACTACACGTTTGATCGCTTGTCCCAAATCGTGGAGAAATTTATTACGGCGATCGATCTCAAGCAATATAGCCTCTACGTAATGGATTATGGCGCTCCCATTGGCTATCGGATTGCAGCTAAATATCCAGAGCGAGTGGAAGCGCTGATTGTCCAAAACGGGAATGCCTATGAAGAAGGTATACGCGGCGAATTTTGGAACCCAGCTAAAGCCTACTGGCAAGACCGTTCTCCTGAGAATGCTGACAAGCTCAGATCCTTTTTCACACTGGAAACAACGAAGTGGCAATATACCAACGGCGTTCGCAATCTGGAAGCAATCAGCCCTGATACCTGGAATATGGATCAACCTCTCCTCGATCGCCCCGGCAACGATGAGATTCAGCTAGCACTACTCTATAGCTATGGCACGAATCCACCACTATATCCGCAATGGCAGGAGTATTTTCGCAAATATCAGCCACCTACCTTGATTGTTTGGGGTAAAAATGATGACATCTTCCCAGCCAAAGGCGCTTATCCCTACAAGGACGATCTCAAAGACGTTGAGTTTCATTTACTCGATACCGGACATTTTGCCCTAGAAGAGGAAGGAGATGCGATCGCAGATCATATCCGTCGCTTTATGACAACTCATGTCAGACAATCACAGGACGGGAGCAACACGATTTTGTGAGGTGGCAAAGCTGGGGGGCTTTTTGCATTGCTCCCCACAGGACACAGGACTCATCATCATGAAAAAACTAGACCAAAAAATTGATCTTACAACCAATACCGTTGCCAATTTACGAGGGTGGGTTGATGCTCCTTGCACCATTAACTCGCTGTTCTCTGAGGTTTGGTAAAAACAATAAGTCATAAAAATTCCTTTGGGGTTTACCACAAGGTTTTTTTAACGTATTGCCCGCAGTATAAAGGTTCTGACAGTCCTATCTATCTCAGAAGCTAAACGTTTATGTATGGGGATTTTGCCAGTTTTTGCCAAAATTTTTGTAGGCTCTTATTTTGGCAAAGGTATTGACAACACTAATGAAAACAATGAAAACACTACTGAAAAGATCCGCGTTACTCTTGCTCTGCCAATCAGCGTCTTAGTTAATTTTTCCTTACCTGCTTCTGCTGATTCAACTGCTGGCATCATCTTGAGTACTAAATGCCAAGGCGGCAATAACATCAATATTTGGCAGGATTATAATTCTGGTGAACTGCTCTATCGGGCGACCAATCCCAACGGTAATTTAAGTTTGGGCAAAGGAACTAAGCAAGCGACAGAAGGTGTTCAAGTGCATAAGTTTCGGAATAGAAACTATGAATATTGGGTGTGGGATGGCACGTTAGATAGCCCGCAGTCTGGAACTTTAGAGGTGTATAAAAACAATCGGATCTTGATGCGCCAAACTTGTAGGAAAAATTGAATCTTCAGTACTCTCAATACTTCTCGGGTTTTGCACTTTTAACTCGGAATCGGGTTTGGGGAAAAGGTTAAACCAATTCGCAATTGGCAACTCTTGGAGACGCTAAAAGCGAACGCCCCGCTACGCTAACGCAATTACGTTTTGTGACGGGGATTTAGACCCCGACACAAAATGTGATGCCGTTATTAGGCAGGGGACTTAAACCCCCAAAGTTCGTTAACCGAAAAGTATTGTCAGTACTCTTTCTCATAGAGGTTTATTAAACATGTTCGATCTCGACCAAACTATCAAAGACCGACACTCAACCCGAAAATTCTTATCCAAACCCGTACCGCGAATTTTACTCGATGAAGCTCTTGCTCTAGCACAGCTCGCGCCGTCGAATTCTAATACCCAGCCGTGGCGGGTAGTATTTGCTGAAGGTACTCGACGCGATCAACTGAAAAAGGCTTTGCTAAAGCAAGCGCAGCATTTTGACGAGTCTCAACTACCCAAAATCGCTCAACTGCCAGAGGCATTTCAGCATTACCGCCAGGAACTAGGCGAACAAGTCTATGGAGCGATGGGGATTGCTCGTGAGGATACAGCAAGTCGAGAACGAGCCGTTCTGCGTAATTACGAATTTTTTGATGCCCCAATGGTCGGTATCGTTTGTATGCACCGAGAACTAGGCGATGCGGATGCTTTAAGTGTAGGGATCTATTTACAAACGCTGATGCTGAGTCTGACTGCTCGTGGACTGGGTACCTGCGCTCAGGTTTCGCTAGCCGCTTATCCTGAAATCATTCGCAGCGAGTTAAATATCCCACCGGAATTATCGATCCTGTGCGGTTTAGCCGTTGGCTATACCGATCCTGATTTTCCTCCTAATCACCTGCATATTAGCCGCGATCCCGTTGAGAACAATATCTCATTTCTCGACGATCTTGAGCTAGTAGTCTGCCAACCCAAAAATGCTAAGTGAAGACTGGGGAAAGGGTAAAGGGTAAGGGTTTAAATACCTTACCCTTTACCCTTATCCCCAGAGGGGGCTGTTCAAGGCTCAGGGTACAGGCGATCCAGAGCCGTGCATTCGGATGCTCGACGGTTTCAACGAGGGCTGGATCGAGTTCGAGAGTGGTGAGTCTGGCTCCATCAAAGGCGAAGTCGAACTGGCAACTGTTCTGAAAAGCTTGGTGGAGCGATGATTCAGGAGATTATACCCATGTTATGACACCCTATTTCAGTGAATCATGTCTCAAAATACACCCAAGGAAATTAACAATGACTACGTTATCTGGAAAAGTCGCACTCGTTACAGGTGGAACATCAGGGATTGGTAAAGCAACCGCTCTAGCTCTAGCTCAAGCTGGAGCAAAAGTAGTTGTCGCAGGTCGTCGGCAAGTTGAAGGTGAAGAAACAATTCGACAGATTCAAGCGATGGGTGGGGAAGGCTTTTCTGTGACGGCAGATGTTTCTAAAGAAGCCGATGTGCAGATACTGATTGAGAAAATAATGACACACTATGGAAGACTCGACATTGCTTTCAACAATGCTGGAGTGGAACAAGATTCCACACCCTTAGCAGAGCAAACCGAAGCTACTTACGATCACATTATGGATATCAATGTTAAAGGGGTATGGTTGTCTTTGAAACATGAGATTCCAGCTTTGTTGAAAAGTGGCGGTGGGGCGATCGTCAATACTAGTTCAGTTTTGGGTTTGGTCGGTGGTGCAATGGTGCCGATTTACACTGCTAGTAAACACGCTGTAGAAGGGCTAACAAAATCAGTGGCATTAGAATTTGTCAAGCAAGGAATTCGGGTGAATGCCGTCAGTCCGGGTCCAATTCAAACCGAAATGCTCGATCGCCTTTTCAAAGCAAATCCAAAAGCGACCGAGGATTTCATCAAAGGGCAGCCAATCGGTCGGATTGGTACGCCGTCAGAAGTGGTAAATGCTGTATTATGGCTCTGTTCAGACGCTTCTAGTTTTGTCACTGGACAATCGCTCACAGTTGATGGTGGATTTATCGTGCAATAACGAAAAACATTCCTCTGGCAGGTTAGGCATCTTTTGCGGTTTCTGCACAGAACATTCCGCGCTGAGTTCCCAAAAGCGTATCCACTCCGCAGATTAGACCTCTAACACTGTTTCGGTTGGAAATTCAGGGTTTTATAGGCAAATCAAGGAAACTACCAATGAAAACACGCAAACTCGGCAATCAAGGACTTGTGGTTTCAGAACTAGGACTGGGCTGTATGGGAATGTCTGATTTCTATGGTGGACAGGACGATCGAGAAGCGATCGCCACGATTCACCGAGCATTAGAACTCGGCATTACCTTACTGGATACTGCCGATATGTATGGCCCCTTTACCAATGAAGAGTTGGTAGGCAGAGCCATCAAAGACCGTCGCGATCGGGTCGCGATCGCAACGAAGTTTGGTATTGTGCGATCGCCAGAGGGTGGATGGAACGGTATTAACGGTAAGCCAGAGTATGTGCATCAAGCCTGTGATGCATCGCTGAAGCGGTTGGGTGTAGATGTGATTGACCTTTATTATCAGCACCGGATTGATCCGGAAGTCCCCATTGAAGACACGATTGGTGCAATGGCGGAACTGGTGCAGCAGGGAAAAGTGCGCTATCTAGGGCTTTCAGAAGCCACTCCGTCCACGATTCGACGCGCTAATACTGTTCACTCCATTTCCGCCCTACAAACAGAATATTCCCTCTGGAGCCGCGATCCCGAAGATGAAATTCTGCCCACAGTGCGGGAATTAGGTATTGGATTTGTACCCTACAGTCCATTGGGTCGAGGCTTTTTGTCAGGACGATTCACCAGCCCAAATGATTTTTCAGAAGACGACTACCGCCGATCTTCCCCTCGCTTTCAGGGAGAGAATTTCTACAAAAATCTGCAATTAGTGGAGCAGGTAAAGGCGATTGCGGCTGAAAAAGGAGCAACGCCCAGTCAACTCGCCCTGGCATGGCTGTTAGCCCAAGGAGAAGATATCATTCCCATTCCGGGTACCAAGCAGCGCAAATATCTGGAGGAGAACGTTGCAGCAACAGAAGTTCAGCTGACAACAGACGACCTGAACCGAATTGAAGTTGTTGCACCAAAAGGAGTGGCCGCAGGCGAGCGCTACCCCGCTAATATAAGGTCGCTGCAAGAGGCATTAACGAACAGCAGACGATCTCAGCCAAATTGAAGCTGTGTACCAAGACAGCACCTTAAAGGAGATGTGGAATGAACCCTGAATACTACGACGACATTATTATCGGCAGCGGCAAAGCAGGTAAAACCTTAGCACCAGCGCTAGTTGCGGACGGACGTAAAACCGCTCTGGTGGAACGCAGTTTAAGCATGATTGGTGGTGGGTGCATTAACATCGCCTGCATCCCTACCAAAACGATGGTTGCCAGTGCAGAGGTAGCCAATACTGTGCGACACAGCGCTGCTTACGGTGTTAAAGCCAATGCACCCATTGTTGATTTAGCAGCCGTAATTGGGCGCAAACGATCTGTCGTACACTCCATGCGTGAAATGAATTTGCACAATTTAGAAACTGCTCTGGGTCACGAACTGATCGTTGGAGTGGGACGATTTGTATCATCCAAAACGATTGAAGTGACAACGGCTCTTGACACCACTCGCTTACTCACCGCAGAACGGTTTTTTATCAATACAGGCACGCGACCGTTAATTCCATCGCTACCCGGACTCACAGAAGCTGGTTTTTTGACGAGCGAATCGATCATGGAACTGGAACAGTTGCCGGAGCATCTGATCGTACTTGGGAGTGGCTATATTGGGTTGGAGTTTGCCCAGATGTTCCAGCGCTTTGGCTCTCGCGTTACTGTGATTGGGCATAGTGAGCAAATTCTATCAAATCAAGATTCAGATATTGCGATCGCCGTTCAAACGCTGCTGGAACGAGAAGGCATTGAATTTTTGCTGAAGACAAATGTATTGAGGGTAGATCGCGTTGACAATGCGACTGTCCTTCAGTTCCAGGTGGACGATCGCTCCCTTAGCCTCCAAGGTTCACATTTGCTCGTCGCTATCGGTCGTACACCAACCACTGATAGCTTAAATTTAGCCACCGCTGATGTGGCAACTGATGCCCACGGGTTTATTGTAGTCAACGAGCGCCTAGAAACAAACATACCGGGGATTTGGGCGTTAGGCGACATCAATGGAGGACTGCAATATACCCATGTCTCGCTCGACGATTACCGCATTATCAAAGCGAATCTGATTGATGGCGGCAACCGCAGCACGCGCGATCGCTTGATTCCATCCTGTCTGTTCATTGATCCCGAACTGGCTCATGTGGGTCTGACCGAAACTGAAGCACAGGAACAAGGGTATGCCATCCGCGTGGCAAAACTGGATGCCTCAGCGATTCCTAGAGCAAAAACTCTTGGTCAAACTGATGGACTGATGAAGGCGATCGTGGATACCGAGACAGGTCGGATTTTAGGGTGTTCCCTGTTGTGTCATGAAGCGGGGGAAGTGATTTCGACGGTGCAGATAGTGATGCAAGCTCAGATGCCTTATACCGTTCTGCGCGATGGAGTCTTGACTCATCCCACGATGACCGAAGGGTTAAACATGCTGTTTTCAAAGTTGTAAGGCAGATATCCCCTCAATAATTGTGACTTTGACGATAAATTGAGCAAAATTCTGAATTATAAAATTTCCATTAAAAGAGGGTAATTCCCTAGAGGGAGTAGGTTCAGGCGATTGGGGTGGCTTGGGAGGTCTACCTTTAGAGGCAAAGTGTGTGAGATTTTTGACCACCACATAAAGCACAGGCACCAGCAGCAGACTCATGATGACGGAGACCAATAAGCCGCCAAACACTGCCGTACCGAGCGATGTCCGGCTGGCTGCACCAGCCCCAGATGACAGTAGTAGGGGAAGGAACCCACACAGGGCAGCAATTGTGGTCATTAACCCTGTTTTGTCACTCTAGGCAGAGGAAAAGTAGAAATCAGGGTGAGTCAGGAAAACAAAAATTGAACTTGTGAGGTTATAAATAATAGATTGAAGTTTAGAAAAACCTAAGGACAATTGGGGAATAGGAAAAACTGTTAACCAGGGATAGATTAGGTTAAATAAAGTAAAAAGTTGAATTATTAAACGGAGATTGTTAAGAATATTCTTCCAGCTTTTTTCATCATTCCACCAGGGATGTGAAGATAATTTTGATGGAGATTTTGGCATAGAAGACTGGATTTGTTCAGAGTGTAGGCTAACCATTAAATAGCTGCTACAAACAATCTCCCACCAGCGTTCAATATCCGGGTAGTGAGTTAGCCGATAATCTGCCCAACCTAATTCATTCTTGCTTTGCTTCAACCCATACTCAACCCAAGTTCTTAAACCATAAAAGTTTCCTACATCTCTTGGTGTAAGGTCTGGGTATCTACTCATCACATACCAAGTAGTGTTACCAGGTAACTTTTCTCGATCTGTGGTAATCTGCCAGTACCTATTTTCGCTACGTTTACCATGAATTACTTCTCTGATAAACCTATTTTCACTGCTCAGATCAGAAAATACTCGTTTAAACTTATGCCACTTCAAATATTGAGTATGTTGTCTTGGAAGTAAGCTTACAGAATGATTTGAGCGAATTGCTACTATATATTTTTTCTTGAGTTCATCTAATACAGCTATGAAGTTCTTACCACTTTCACCATATAAACTATCTGCCAGTACTAAGTTAAAGCTAAAACCCATTGATTCTAGCTTTCTCATCATTATTGCTGCTATTTCAGGCTTAGTGCGGTACTTATCCCCTGGCTTTAACCTTTCACGAGGCTTATATACTTCAAACAGCAGAGGGAAGGTCATTCCACAGAATACACCATACGCTGTTACTGCTACAATTCCATTCTCTACTTTTCCTAAGTTTCCTATATACTGTCGTTTCACATAATCTGTCTTATTCCCTTTCTTTTTATACCCTGTTTCATCAATAATTAAAATGATTGGTCTACCTTTTAGAACTTGTAAAATTAGCTCTAGTCGCAAAGCTCTTAACTTCTCTATATCCCACGGTGATGTAGTTAAAAAATGATGCAAACCAAGAGTGATTATCCAATCCTACAATTTTTGCTATTTCTGGTAGGGTTTTCCGTTTTAGTTCAGAAATACACCCTACATGAAGGTACTTAAAAGCCTCGAAGCTCCTAACATCTGGAAACAGGCTTTTATACCATTGACAATATTCGTCCACGAATTTGACTGTTGGTGCGGCTGGACGAGGCTGTACCATACTCTGTATCTTGGTTCTAGCGTTTGTACGCTATTATACTACCGCCAGAGTGACAAAACAGGGTTAAAATCGGGCGGAACCGTTGTTCAACTGCATGAAGTGCAGCTTGGGTGATCGTCATTCCTTTCTCCCGCGATTGGTTGGCAAATTCTACAATCAAAATCGCATTTTTGCTCGCCAGACCAATCAACATCACCAATGCCACCTGACAGTACAAATCGTTGACCAACCCGCGCACTGAGACGAATAACAGAGCGCCTAAAATCGCAAAGGGTACGGTCAGCAAGATGATGATTGGATCAATGTAATTTTCGTACTGAGCCGCTAAAATCAGAAACACGGCGACAATACCGAGAGCAAACAGCAAGATCGCTTGTCCGCCAGATTTGGTTTCTTCTCTAGAAAGCCCTGTCCAGTCATAACCCAGACCGGGCTGCTCAATCTCCTTAAAGGTCTGCTGCATCGCCGCAATTGCTTGCCCAGAACTGTAACCTGGGGCAGCATCGCCTTGAATTTTGATCGAGCGGAATAAATTGAAGTGGCTGATGGTTTGCGGCCCTGTAATCGGAGTCACTTTTGCAACTTCATTCAGTAGCACCAGATTACCACTTCGAGAACGAACATTAATTTGACCAATATCGTCTGGAGAATTCCGAAACTGTTCATCTGCTTGGATATATACCCGGTAGCTGCGCTGGGAGAAGGTAAAATCGTTAACATACTGCCCGCCCATGTAAGCACCCAGCGTATTCATTGCCTCACTGAAATCGACATTGAGGGCTTCTAAGCGATCGCGGTTAATGTCAATCTGGTACTGGGGAGTGCTAGCTGTGAATTGAGTGTACACTTGGCGTAAGGCGGGGTTCTTATTAGCGCTGTTGCTGCCAGTCCGAGGATAAATAGCCCCAGCACGAACATCCGGATGCGGATCAGGAACTTGGTCAGACGCTCGTATTGCTCCAGTACCCAGCTAAAGCCCCGGTTGAACTGACGAAAAAACCAGCCTAACGGACCTCGCCCTTCACCTTCGGTATGATGCAAGAACAGTCCAGACATACTGGGGGTAAAACTCAGGGCATTGAATAAAGAAATGCCGATGGAGAAGATAATGACCAGTGCGAACTGCCGATACATGATGCCGGTTGCACCCGGAAAAAAGGATACCGGGATAAATACCGCTATCAACACCAAGGAGGTGGCAATCACTGCCCCTGAAAGCTCCCCCATCGCTTCAAAAGCAGCTTGTCGTCGGTCTAAACCTTGTTCCATCTTGGCAGCAATCCCCTCGACGACGATGATCGCATCATCTACCACCAAACCTGTTGCCAGTACTAATCCAAACATGGTCAACGTGTTGAGCGAGAAGCCCAGGAGATAGGCAAAGGCCAATGCACCAACTAAGGATACAGGAATAGCGATCGCCGGAATGATTGTCGCCCGCCAATCTTGCAAAAAGACGAAAATCACCAGCACCACTAGGGCGATCGCTTCCATCAGCGTCTTGACCACTTCTTCGATTGAGACTTCTACAAACTTGGTGGTGTCGTAGGCGATGATGGCTTTCAACCCGGGAGGAAAGTTTTTCTCTAGCTCTGCAATCTGGGCTTCTACGGCTTTGGCAGTATTTAGCACATTGCTGCCTGGAAGTTGATAGATCAACATGGCCGCGCCCGCTTTGCCCTGTACCAGTGCCGAAGTTGTATAGTCCTGTGCGCCTAACTCGGCTCGTCCCACATCCTTGAGTTTAACTAGTGTCCCGTCAGCTTGGCTCTTCAGTACCAGGTTCTCGAATTCCTTAACATCTTTTAATCTACTATTGATGCGGAGCGGGAAATTCGAGTTCTGATTCGCCTTGGTGGGCGCTTGACCAATGGAGCCTACCCCCACCTGAATATTCTGAGAAGTTAGGGCACTGCTGACATCGGTTGCTGTCAAACCCCGACTGGCTAAAGCATTCGGGTCAAGCCACAACCGCATCGCATATTGGCGTTCCCCAACCAGTCTGGTATCTCCGACACCAGGGACGCGCTTGATGGCATCAGTGATGTAAAGGTCAACATAGTTACTCAAAAAGATGTTGTCATACTCGCTATTTTCGGCATAGAAGCCATAAACTAGGAGAATGCTGTTGGAACGTGCTAAGGTAGTTAACCCAGTTTGCCGCACAGACTCAGGTAACGTTGGTTCAGCGATCGCAGCTCGATTCTGCACATTAACTTGGTCAATGTTACGGTTACTCTCTGGGTCAAACTGAGTTGAAATGGTGCTGGAGCCATCATTACCACTGGCTGAAGTCATGTACTGCATCCCCTCAACCCCGTTTATTTGCCGCTCAATCACGGTTGATACAGCATCTTCAACGGTTTGGGCATCTGCACCAATATAAGTGCTGGTAGTTTGCACCTGAATGGGTGCAATTTCCGGTAAGTTGTTGATCGGCAACAAGGGAATACAGATACCACCAATCAGCAAGATTAAGAGGGTGCAAACCGTTGATAAGACAGGCCGCTTGATAAAAGTGTCTGCGATCGACATGATGATTATACGATTTTAGATTTTGGATTTTAGATTTTGGATTGAGAAAGTCCTACTCAGAATGACTTTCACCTAACTATTAACTCCTAAGATTGTGGTTGAACGGGGACACCATCTCTCAGTTTGAGAATATTAGACACCGCTAGGCGATCGCCTGGTTTAATTCCTTCTAGAATGGGATAGTGATCACTTTGCACCTCGCCCAACTTCACAGGTTTTTGATGCACTACGAATTGCGGCTTTTGTTTTGACTTGTCTTCTTCCACTACAAAGACAAAACTCTGTCCACCAATTCGAGTCACCACTTGAATCGGAATCAAAATCCCCGGTTGTTGGCTCCAGATAATCCGGGCGCGAACATATTGCCCATCCCGCAATTTGCCATTTGAATTAGCAAATCGGGCTTTCACTAAAATAGATTGGGCAGCTGTAATTACTTGCGGCGAGATAAAATTAATGCTGCCAGTAGTTAGACCCTTACCTGTGTTGGCATCCAATAGCTCTACAGGTAATCCCCGACGCAGTTGAGCCGCATTGTTGGACGGCACTGAAATTCGCATATCCTGGATATCGTTTTTGGTAATAGTGGTTAAGGTTCCCCCAGCACTCACGTAATCCCCCACTTTGACTGAGAAATCGCCAACTATCCCATCAAGCGGTGCAATCACCTGCTTTTGGTTCAGATTCACTTGATTTGAGGCAACTTGAGCCTGGGCTTGCTGGACGTTTGATAGTGCCTGATTGACACTTGCTTGGCTCGCATTCACCTGCTTTTTAGCAGCATTTAAGGTAGCGATCGCTGCATCTATGTTATTTTTAGCAATATCGAGTTCTTGTCTTGCCTGTGCCCCTTCAGTTACAAGCATCTTGCTTCGCTGGAACTGCACTTGCTGTAATTTCACATCTGCTGCTGCTTTAACTTGATTGGCTTGTTGTTGTTCAAGTTGTGCCTGGGCGGTTACTACAGCCGCCCGATTGGAGTTAACCACAGCAATGGCACTGGAGACATTGGCTTGAGTCTGATCCAAACTTAAAGATAGAATTGGCGTTCCCTTACTTACGCGATCGCCACTGGCTACAAATATACGCTCAATTCGCCCCTGAACTTGCGGCTGAAGTGAAACACGTTCCTGGGCTTCTAATGTGCCGACAAACTCAGAGGTAGATTGAACTTGGCTCGATTCAACAGTTTGCACCTTAACTGAGAGAGGCGGTGCTTTTGGTGGCACGGCTTTGCGGTTGCCTAACAATCGCCAGCCGACAAAGCCCCCGCCGCCAATCAGCAGAACCGCCAGTATAACCCAAAGCCATCTCTTGCGCTGTGGAGGCGGTTTAGAAGCGGTTTCGTCAGTACTAATCCGATCTGTAGACACTGGCGCTAAGACGGAACTTGATCTATTTGCAGCACTGTTTTTCAGATCAGCAGTTGGCTCGGAAGATACAGATTCAAATAAATGGGCGATCGAGTGACATAAGATATTCAACTCCGTCAAGATTCGTAATTCAGATTAAATCTGGGTTTCCAAGTTTGGATCTACCGTAAATATTTTAAAAATTGGTATAAAATACAGCAAAAATACTGCACCTAAGGCAGTGATCTTTGGGATTATTTTTGGCAGCGCTAAAGCAAAAAATATTAGCAGCTTAATCTCTGCGTTCAGCCGCCATTTGCCAAATTCTTTCTAGGGTTTGAATTTGCCGTAGCCGGATTGCTATTAGTTCATCGCGTGTTTTGTGCCGTCTTCCAACATGAACTGCGATATAGAAGAAGACTGCTGCGACACAAAGACAGGTAACAAACAAACCAATTTCATAGTTTGTTTGTTGGGTGAGATGAATTTGATCTAGTTGTTCAGTCACCGAAGCTATAAATTGGGGGTGTGCGGTGATATCAGTGGGAGATAATGTATTCATATTTATATGCTTTTGTTAATAATTAGTCTTAAGCTGTTACGTATACAACTTGCATTATCAGGGCGGGCTTTTCGGCCCACGCCACAATCATATTGAAAAAATATGATTGCAAATTAAAGGCGCAACAGCTGATCGCAACCTACATATTTATTCACAATTATTAATTCATAATTCATAATTAAAAAGGGTTTGTCTCTAATGCTTATAAAACCAGTCAGAATTTTGTTTAGGGTCTGAAACAGTCTTTAATTACGAATTTTTTCTTTGTAGTTACTGCTGCGGATTCGACATTTAGTCTAGCGACGATCGCTTCTAAGGTTGCTTTTTCAGCCTCTTGAATGGTTGCGATTTGGATTTTAGATTTTGGATTGTGAAACATACATGGGATAAGTGTTTCAGTTTTCTATCTGTCATAATCATTTTTCAAATTGGTATTATTTTCAAGTTAAGATTGAACCTCAGCTTGAGTTTTTTGCCGCACATTTAATAGTTACTAATTTTGCCCAATATAACCTCTACCTTTTGAACGTTTTAGTAGAAATTATACAATTCACACACTATTTAACCCCTTTTCAAAACATAATTTCTCTTACCAACAATTTCCCTCTGTTGCTCTTAGTAAGACTTTAAACGCTAGATTTGGGCATTTATATTGCAATATTATATAGTACCCCTCCTTGTTGAGAATCAGTTCATCTGCTTGTGTCTTCATTCTTCAACTTTCATTCAAATTAGACCACTCCAGTTTGTTGAGTTAAGATACTATTTGATCTTTCTATTCCCATAGGCATATCTTGACAGTGAAATAGTGACGAGAAGTGATATGACTTGGTTAAGTCTGATAGTCTTCAGTAAGAAGGGAAATAATTTACTAATTTATCTGCAAAGAGCGAAGTTAGTCGTAGCGCTTTAGCGAAACTGTAGGAAAGGACTCGCTCTGCCCTTTATTAGTGGTAACTTGCCTATGGATTCCAATGTGGGCAAATCTAAGAACGGTAGTTCCTCTCATGGGCGGGTTCGAGGGGTGATCCTATCACCTCAAGGGTGGCAGCAATTTCAAGCTGCAAAACAGCAAGCAGAATCTGAGGAGACTTGGGGCAAGCATTTTACCCAAGAATATCTGAGCGATCGCACCGGGCTTTCACTTAATACCCTCTATTGGGCTGACTCGAACAAGTCTCAATTAAATCAAGCTTTTGTAAACTTTCAACAAACCACTGACTGGTTTGGCACTGTGATTTGATAGACGCAACAACTTTCGCAATGCCACCACTTAGTATAACTTCACCGAATTAAAAAAAGAGGAAACATGATTATTTCACCCGTACAAATACTTTCTCCGCCAGCAGCGATCGACGATCCATCCAGGAGCAAGACAACCACAAGCAAGCTTGCAAACAAGATTGCACTGGTCACTGGAGCATCTAAGGGCATTGGTGCCTCGATCGCCAAGCACCTCGGAGCCGCTGGTGCCACAGTAATCGTCAACTACGCCACTAGCCAGTCCGGTGCCGATAAAATCGTTGCGGACATTACGGCTGACGGCGGCAAAGCCACAGCCATCCAGGGTGACTTCTCGAAACTGGAAGACATTACTCACACCTTCGCCCAAATCAAGCAAACGCACGGCAAGCTTGACATTCTCGTCAACAACGCTGGTGTTTACAGTTTCGGTGCCATCGAGCAGGTTACACCAGAAGAATTCTACCGCCAGTTTAACCTCAATGTACTTGGTCTTCTCCTGGCAATCAAGGAAGCCATCCCGCTTATGGGGACTGAGGGTGGCTCCGTGATTAACATTGGTTCTGCCGTCGGCTCGATGCCGCCCGCAAATAGCGCCATTTACTCCGCCACCAAAGCTGCGGTTGACTCTCTTACAGTTTCCCTTTCTAAGGAGTTCGGCTCTCGCAAGATCCGTGTCAATAGCCTCAATCCAGGCTTCGTGGCAACGGAAGGCTCGCAAGGGTTTCTCGAAGGTGATGTCTACGACATGGCGATCAAGAGCACACCCCTGGGACGGGTCGGGCAGCCGGAGGATATCAGCCTGATCGCTGTCTTCCTCGCCTCTGATGACTCCCACTGGCTGACCGGACAACGGATTCTCGCCACCGGCGGTCAAACTTGGTAGACATTTTTTGTCGAAAACCAAATTTGGTAACTACCTCAAATTTGTAGTTTTCCAGAATTTAGCAGAACACAAGAAAACCATGAGACGATTTACCCTGTTTACGCTCCTGTATCTCGCGGCGGGAGTCTGCCTAACGGTGTTCGCCCTTCAGCATCTTGACATGACTCCGAACGTCAAGACCATCCTATTGGTAGATGCAGGACTGTTATATCTTTTCGCTGTATTCACGACCTTCCCATTTTGGCATCAATTTGCACAACGGAGCCAAGCGAGACTGAGCGATAAACCCGCTTGGCAAAAAAACTTTGTGGCGATCGCACCCTGGTTTCTGATTGTATCGGTAGTCGTTTCAGCGATCTCCAATGTAATGAGCCACCCCTGGGCGACAGAGACAACTGTAAGTGTGTCTCTGGGACTACCAATCATCTTGCTGAGTGTAGAAAATCTCTTTGTCAGAAACCAGATCCATCAATAAGCCCATTCGTCTAGGCAAGCAGCTATCTGTCTATGTTTAGTGTTTGTTTTCTTCTAATCAGTACTCTATCCGTCAGATAGCTTTCCTGGCAGAAGCCGTCCGAATTATTGATTTTAAGCATCACAACCAAAACAGATTTTCAAGGAGGTACTTTCAATGTTGAATTTTTCTTCGTATACCAGGCTAAAACAGCGCTGTGCAGTTGTTGGAGGAGTACTAGTCGCGATCGCCATCACAGCCTACAGTGCCCCTGCCAAATCACAACTACCCTTTGCAAATACTCCAACGGTGGCAAATTCCTCGATCTCATCCAGTCCAGCCCCGGTGTCTGGATCTCCCACACAGAGCATTTCAAGCGCTACACCGATTCAGCAGGCAGCTGTCCAAGCTATTCGTGACTACTACAGCGCGATCTCCAGTCAAGACTATCGGCGAGCATACTCAGCTTGGGATAGAAATGGGGCAGCCAGCCAACAGTCGTTTGAACAGTTTAAGCAAGGTTTTGCCAACACCACATCCACTGTTGTAGAAGTTGGGACACCCGGTAGACTCGACGGAGCGGCAGGCTCATCCTACATTAAAATTCCGGTGACGGTAAGTGCCACCACCACAACTGGAACTCCGCAGCGATTTCGCGGTAGCTATATACTGCGACGGGTCAATGGTGTTTCTAGCTCAAATCCAGAACAACGTGAATGGCATCTCTACTCGGCAAATCTTACTCAAGTCTATTAGCTTGCTGGGTAGTGCTAGATAGGTAAGAATGGCTGGAATTTCTTCTTAGTCTGAAATTCAGACAAGTTTAACCGACGAGTTTTACAGTTTCTATCGCGTTGGTGTAGCCTCTCATGAGAGAGAATCGCTTGAAGCGAACTAGGAAAGGCATACAGCAACGCTGAACACTATCCTCCTGAGGCACGTAGGAACACGAGATAAAGTTGAATACTGAAAAACTTTTTATACCCAATTCATCAAAGGAGAATGATTCATGGAAACTATTTTGAAGAGCATTGCCGTTCCCACAAATGCTAGCAAATCATCCCAGCTACTGACAGAGGAAGCGGTTAACGCGAGTCCCGATTTTTATGCAGACATCTTACAATCTATATACATGAGGAGCTTAGGCTGATGACAA
Organism: Nostoc sp. C052; assembly: GCF_013393905.1. Lineage (GTDB taxonomy): Bacteria > Cyanobacteriota > Cyanobacteriia > Cyanobacteriales > Nostocaceae > Nostoc. Next base: position 234,194 of record NZ_CP040275.1, on the reverse strand, counting down.
ACATCCAAATTAACCCCAACGAGTTATCTGACAAGAGAGTGCTGGTTACAGGTGGAACAAAAGGTATGGGCGAAGCGATCGTCAAACGTTTGAGGCAAGCTGGTGCAACGGTGATCACGACCGCCCGCTCAAAACCCGATGAACTGCGCTCGCTAGATTTATTTATTCAATCTGACATCAGCACGCCGGGTGGCGTAGAAAAAGTGGTCAAGGAAGTGCTTGCCCGTCTCGGCGGCGTGGATATCCTGATCAACAACGTTGGTGGTTCTTCAGCACCCAGCGGTGGCGCACTTGCCCTGACTGATGATGATTGGCAGCAGACATTCAATGCTAATTTATTCACCGCTGTCCGCTTAAATCGGGCATTCCTGCCCAAAATGCTAGAACAAGGTTCGGGTGTCATTATCCATATTTCGTCGATCCAGCGTACTCTCCCGCTTTATGATGCCACTCTGGCATATGCAGCGGCAAAGGCGGCACTGACGAACTACAGCAAAGGACTCTCAAACGAAGTTGCACCGAGAGGTGTGCGGGTGAATACAGTTGCTCCCGGTTTTATCGAGACAACATCGGCTACGGAACTGATAAAGAGATTAGCTGAAAATGCAGGAACAGACTTTGATACTGCAAGACTTGGGTTGATGGATTCCCTTGGGGGAATTCCAATGGGTCGCCCTGGTCGCCCCGAAGAAGTTGCCGAGCTTGTTGCTTTCCTGGTTTCTGATCGCGCTTCTTATATTAACGGCGCTGAATATGTGATCGACGGCGGAACCATTCCTACAGTGTGAGATATCGAATATCGAGGGTAAGTTCTCATTGTTTTGCAACCTGTTGCGGGTGACTCATGCTGGTTGGTCATTCCACTGGCACGCCGCGTATTTTTGCATCAAGCCCTTTTCCGAGACTGATAGGACTGAGGATCTGAAAAAATTCGACATCCCGACTCTGGTGCGCTGTGACTTGCGAGTGCAGAAGATATTCACGGGAGAGCATTTGGCCGTATTCGCTGCGGTAGGCGGGGAGAAAGCTGCACCAAACTCTATATGACCTATCCAAAATCGAGTACATTCTTAATTATAAAAGATTTTAGCTTTTAAATAATTTATATCATAAAAGCACAAAGGCTTATATGACTAATATTTGAAGGTAGGAAAAAACCTGCATTCATTGTCAACAAACCTCCTCAGACTTGAGGGTGTAGTCAGACTTTAAGAATACAATCATCAATAAATATTTTGTAAAGATTTAAATACTTTTTGATTATTGGATCTCAGATCAAATAAAAAAAATTATTTTTAAAGATTGCTATATAACATCAAAATAATGAGAATTCGTTTGATAATTATTTATTAAAATATAGCTACCCTATTAGAGGGATGTTTACAGTTATAAAATGAGGTTAAATAATAGTAAATCAACCAAAAAAGAAGTTTTTAACAGCAAAAATAAATCAGGAGAATAATTTATGTCTCTCTTAAGAATACTGAAATCAATTATAAATGGGGCTATGCAAGTAATCTCCTATATTTTAGGTGCAGTCAGTAGAATTTTTGCACCTAGAGATGATAATTACCCAGCAACAGGAGTTCAACCTTTTGAAGGTGATATTGCTAATAATAAAGATAGGTATTGAGCGTACATAAGCGGCTCAGTAAGTTGCCCATACTAAAATCAGGTAGCAACAATGATCGCTGTTACTGCTGTTTCTTCCTTCTATTTAGGTTTTTAAAATGGGAGCTTTACTATCGAAGTGGAAAATCTCGACACAACTTTTTACAGGATAAAAGCATGAAACGTTTTACTCTCGCTACTTTAGCTATTCTGATCAGTGCTAGCTCTATTTTGGCTCTTTCACCAAATGCTAATGCTGAATCTCGTGAACAGTACTGTAGGGATCATCGTTGTGATGGCTATAATCGCGATCGCAACTATAATCGTGATTCTGATCGCAACTATAATCGTGAACGTGGTAGTTACCAAAGGAGCCACGATCAGAATCATCGCCAACGTTACCGCTACTATGATCGCAGCGCGCATCAGTGGCGTTATGGGTATCGCTAAATAACCCTGTTTTGTCATTCTGGGAGAACGCAATAGGTGAAAGGGTTACGGAGCTTGAGTTTCCACTTTTTATCTCCAATTTCAGTTTCTGGAGCGAGAATAAAGTCTCAAACCTTGACTAAATCAAAGTTTCAGAATTTGGCTCTTGATTATTGTTTTCCGAGAGTGGCAAAACAGGATAACTCTCAATACGGTTCGCTTAAGAAAGTTATCAGTCGAGATAAGCTGTTCTTGAGAGGAGGAGCAATCTGATCGCCCAGGAAAAAAGAATCATTAACTAAAGCGATCGCTTAAACTCTAGAATTCAGTTTGAAGAAGTGATTGTTCAACCTGAATTTTCCCGTTAAGTCTCTTTTACAAGGTGCTAACCTTCACTCTTGTCATGTAATTTTAACCAACCTCGTCATAGTACCTATTAGTCTGCCAACCCAAAATTGCTAGGTTTGGATTGGGAAAAGGGGACTGGGGTTGGGGGAAGGAATTAAAACCTTTTCCCCTTACCCTTTACCCCACCAAGTTTCCTTGGCGAACTACTAGATACCAATAGGGGTTTTATGTCGATGTTCATTTCTCTTCACTCCCCTGCTTCCCTTGCTAAAGATTGCTCTTTTCACGATGATCTCACTTTTTCGCATTGCTCCCGTTCAGTTCCCACTCTACAACTGGCTAGAAATAAAACGAAAACACATAGAACTTGTAGAAAGTGGAAAATGTAGAAAACTTGCGTTGCTGCCTTGGCAATCGCTCGCCATCCACAATCATTTATACTTATTTTTTTAAAGGGTTTTTAGACAGTGCTAGTACAAAAACTGAATGCGTGTGCAGAATTCATTACAGGTGATGGCACTCGAATGCGAGAATTATTACATCCTGATAAGCAACCTTTGAAATTACGATATAGTCTAGCTCATGCAGTAGTGTCAATTGGACAAACTTCTACACCTCATTCTTTAACAACTTCGGAAGTTTACTACATCCTTAGTGGTCAGGGAGAAATGCACATAGATGATGAACTAGAGACAGTAAAAGCAGGAGATACTATCTATATTCCACCAAATGCTAGACAATTTATTCGCAATTCTGGGGCAGAATCACTAGTATTTCTATGCATAGTTGATCCAGCGTGGCGTAAACAAGACGAGACTATATATTCAAAGTAGAAACTAGTCATGATGAAAAACAAATCGATTAAAGAATCTGCGATCAAAGTTGGGCAGTCCCTACAAACAGGTGCAGGTACGAAAGAGATAGGGTTTCGAGGTTCAGAACAAAAAATAAGTGATCATTTCAGTAACGATTTTCCTTGCTTGTAGGCTCGGTTTGCCGAAGGATTGGCTTTATTTCTGATTACCTACACTGAATGATTTGTTATCCGGGCGTGGGATTTGTGACTTCAATGGGCGATCGCTTATCAACTCCCGCGCTTTATACCGAGTGTACGCTGCATAAACATAGATTTTCATGGGGATTTAGGGCTGCCAGGTGAGTTTTGCTACCCCCTCAACATGGAATCACCATTCGGCATCAACCCCCTAGTTGTTGACCTTGACACCAAAGGCGGGGGGACATCACTGCAAGCGATCGCAGTCTCAGCCATGTACTATACCAAAATCATTTCTTTGACAATATAAAAGGTCCTAATATGCTCTCCTGGAAAATAAAACGTGCATGTACAATTGCCTTTGTATGTCTTTCTTTAGCTGCAACTCAAGTAAGTGCGCGGGAAAGAAAAATAAAAGGTTGTCTGACAGAGTGTAAACCGCGTATCGGTATTCTCTCTGCATTTGGTCAAGAAGCAGATATTTTGTTGGCGGAAACTACTAATAAGTATCAATATACAATCAACGGCAATATCTTCAGTACAGGAAAGCTAAGAGGTAACAATGTAGTGATTGTTTTGACTGGAGTAAGCGTCGAGAACGCATCAATGCTTACTCAATTGACGATCGATAACTTTAATATTCATCACTTGTTACTCAGTGGAATTGCTGGTGGTGTAGATCCAAATTATCACATTGGCGATGTTGCTATCCCTAGCAAATGGTCGCTGCCTTTAGAAGTCTACTGGAACCGTGACAGCAAGATTCCAACTCCCTGTGGAACGCCAGGAGACTTGTTGTGTCTTGGCTTGAAGTTATCTACTTTTACTAGTACAGCAAATTCTGATTATCAAGTGCCAACAACAAATGGTTTGGTCGGTTTAGGCTTGTTTATGCGGGACACTTTTGTGAGAAATAGCTCAAACTTCCCAAATGGAGAGTATAAGTTTGATTATAAAGTTGACGCAGAAATGCTGGCTATCGCCAAAACACTTCGTCCGCAACTTGACAAATGTGGTCCGAAGCAACCAAATCTTTGTATATCAACTCAGCCAATGCTGCGGATTGGTGGTAGAGGTATAACTGCGCCAGCTTTTCTTGCTAATCCCGACTACAGAAATTATGTTTTTAAAACTATTCAAGCTGTATCGGTAGACATGGAAACTACAGCATTTGCTCACGTTGCTTATGCTAACGAAATTCCTTTCATTGCTTTCCGCAGTTTATCAGATTTAGCTGGTGGAGATGATTCTACAGATATTGGTGCGTTCTTCGGAAGCGGTTTAGCTGAGAGTAACGAAGCCAAAGTGACTCTTGGCTTTTTAGAGGCTTGGTCAAACACCCATAAAAACCTTGATGAATAGGAGATAAGCTCCCGATTTACTTAAACCAAATTACGTATCTGACTTTTCCCGTTATCTTTTCGTGGAGGTTTTGAGGCGGGCCTAAAGAATAATTAACCAAAAGAATTATTGCCATTCCCTATCCTCAAGTTCCTTTATTGGCAACAATAACGTGGCTTCAATTTCTTGCCTAATAGCAGCTGTCACTTCACAATTGCTATGTAGGCAATCGAGTAGTAACTGATTAGCATCGTAGTAGCGTTGCAACACTTGCTGTTGCTCAGAGCTAAACTGCCACTGGTGGTTAATATTGCGGTAATTAATCACCGTCTTATTTACCTGTTCAGCCCAAGCTGAATAGTTTGTTTGCGACCATAGCTCAAACCGTTGTTGACTTTGACCAGAATTTGGCAACTGGTCAGAGAGTTGTTGCAGGGATTTATGGAGTCCAACATCCAGAACAATACCCAGAATGTTGCTCATAGCATCTCCGCAGGCGTGGATGTGGGCAAAGCTTTGGCTCCCATCAATTGCACACTCCACGAGCAGGTCATCTAATGCCGCATCCAGAAACATCCCTTGATCGAGGCTGCTGGCTAGGGCAAAGTGAGAAGCTATGTGAGGAGTCCGACTCAAAGCAAGGTAAAATGCTCTCACTGTCGCATCTTTTGACTGGGTAGGAATAGTGCGAGATTTTTGGCTAGCCCAGGTCAAAAACTCTTGTAAATAAGCATCTTGGGCAACGAGTGTATCAATCTGTTGCTTCATCAACAGTACTAGAGAGTCTGCACTCCTGAGCATGGTGGCGGTTAACAAGAAGATTTCGCGCCAGTGCGGGTCGGTGATATGACTGACTAGACCGAATAGTGCTTGCCCAAATGCCTCTAAGTTATGGCTGGCAACGATTTTCCTCGCTGTGAAGTATTCTTGAAATGCTAAATAGGAAAAGGAAAAAATTCCCCGCGCCCGTTCTGCCAGTAGTCCATGTTGAGCCTCGATTGACTTCAGCACTGCTTCACTTTCTATTTGCAGTGACTCTGCATCCATTGGCAGGTTGCTTAGATTGTCAATATAATCACCAATGTATTGCTCAACGATGCGTTGCTCAAAAAAGTACTGACCCTGCTCAAATGTCGCGGCGGCAATCTGACTGAATAACTTGAGTTTTTGTGATAATAAAAACCCTCCGTAAACGTCATCTCGTTCAACGCCTCTGGCTTCATCCCATTTGCCTAATAGAAGGTCTAAACCTTCCTTATAAAAGTCAGTCCGCTTAGTTGGAAATTTTCCTTTACCGTGAAACACCCAACAGGCAAGATGCAGAAATAGGGGTGTGACGACGAGTTGGCGAAATTGCCAATTTTCATCTAATTCCAACTTTTGAATAAACTCAACGGACTGCGCCTGACCATCTTTTTGGCTGGTCTTGCTAAAAACCATAAACCATTTTTGAGTGAAGGCTCGGATTTGTTCTAAGGTAAATGGGGCAATTTCAACATCGGTAAAGCCTCGGAGTCTGAGTTTTTGAGCTGCCGTTCGACAAGTCGCCACGAACCGATTTTTGTGATACTTTTCTGAAAACCTCCGAATTTCGTTTAAGACAGGATTGCTTTGTTGGTTAAGAACTTCATCCATGCCATCAAGCAACAGTAATACCCTACCTTCATTCAGCAAGGTTTCGATGACTGAGGGATCGGAAATTCCAGATGTGATAAATTCCTGACGGATGTAGTTTAATAGGCTGAACTCGTTGGTAATCTTAGACTCTTGGGCAAAGTTTCTCAGTGTGATCAAGACTGGTACTTGATTTGCCGCAAATGCGCTTTGGTTACATTGAATGGCAAGATGTTGCAAAAAGGTGGTTTTACCTACTCCTGGTTTACCTAGCACCCTGAGCTTGGAGTATGTTTCAACTGCCTGTGTACCAGGTATTTGTTTCTCGTCAACTTCACCTAAGCCAAAACGGTCAAATTCTTTGCGATCAAGGTTTTGCAGATCGGTGATTTCTAAATACTGAAGGCTAGTAATCTCCTCCAAAATATTCACATCTATATATATGTCATTGATCGCAACTGGACGACTGATATCCAATAACTGCAAAATACCACACTGGTCTTGGATTTTGTCGAAGCGTTGCGATCGCACGACTGGCACTAACTTATCAATATCCAGTACAGTCGGCTGGGCGTATTCTTCTCGTGACAAGAATTCTGCTGGAGGATTAGTCGCAATCTCCCGCCAATTCAGTTCTAAAATCAAACAAATTTCAATAAAAGTATGACGCTCAACTGGACGACCACTGAAAAACCGCCAAATTGGTTGTCTAGTCTTGAGGTTGACTTCTGCTGCTAGATTGTCTTGTGTCCACCCCTTGCGAACAAACGCTCTTTTAGCCTCTTGAATACCACTGAGTGATGCTTCGAGCGATCGCTTGACCATCTGACAAAAACTTGATCTTAAAATCAAGAACTCAAACTTTTATTAACATCTTTCATCCTAGAGCTTTTTTTGTGGTAATCACTCTCTCCAAGGTTCAAGGATATACACAATTAAGAAAAAATACTCTAACTCTAGTGAGATCCTGTTACATATATTAATTTTTGTCATAAACTCAAACACTATGAAATTATTTTATACATTTCAAACTTGGAGCAATACTTAATCTCAAGCACCTATCTGTCATAGTCGATGAAGTACAGATTAAGGGCTGATCAATATTCGTCCTTATTCACTATGATTTTAGCTTGAAGATAAATATGAATTTTTCATTAATTAGTAAAGTATATAAAATCATTGAGCTTGCTGAATTAATCTATTGCCCAAAGTCATCAGATATACTGTTTAGTAAAGTAAATATACCAGAAACTTTTCTAGACAAATTGTCTAATTATTTAGAAGATTTTGAAATGACAGGAAGAACATCAGTCAGAGTACTACATAAATATGTAGACGATTTTTCTTCAGATGAAAAAGGACAAGTTATAGCCCTTATCTGGCTTGGTCAATATGTATCCTGTGAACATCCATCAGACTTAAACGATTTAATTGCACAAGCACTACATCTCATCCCTCAAAACTATACAACTAGTTATATTATCGAAAAGACTTTCCTAGCTAAATATCTTTGCTCCGGGCTGAAAAAAATAAATAATAACCACTGCAACAATTAAGTTGAGTGGCTGGGTGCGGTCTTTTCTATCTGATAGTAGCTTTTAATGATGATGTCGCTCCTTGTCTAGAGATATACGACCTAGAAATGCAAGATAGAGCGGATATTTTGTTTGAGCAGGAAACTCATAACTATTGAAGAAGAATTCAGCTATCTGAATTCAGGAGTCAGAATCAAGACGCGACGCTCTCTACGAGACGCTAAAAGCTAACGCGGACTCGCTCATAGCGTTGCCATGCCGTTGGCGCAGCCTCTCGTTCGCGTTAGCGTCTCTGAAAGAGAAGAGAAGGCTTTACGCTGCGCTATCCGCTTTTTCGGTCAAAATTCATTCTGTTAGCGGAAGCGGGGCGTTTAGCCCATTCTGACTCCTGACTCCTGAATTCTGTTCGATAACATCTATAGCGTTGTTAAATAGTTGAGTCTTAACATTGGTTCTCGTTGTGCTTTGGAAATACTAACGTATAGTTGATTTTTAGCAAGTCTAAACATTTTGGTAGTGGTCAATATGTAGTGATAATAGAGATTTAGTAACTAAAATTATTTCTTTTTATCCAAAGCTAAAAATACTAGAAAAATAGTTTGAGTTTACATAAGTGAGAGCAGCGAAGATGGAGCTAGAGGATTATGTAGTGGGGAGAGGGGAGGAGGCTTTGGGTAAATCAATTGAGAAGACACATCCTTGATGGGGAATATCCCGAACTGAGAGTATACCTTTGTTTAACGATACGGCACGTCGTGAGATTGTAAGCCCAATCCCCAATCCTGATCTATCTGTTCCCATCTGAGAAAAAGCCTTAAAAAGTTCTTCCGCCTCACCAGGCGGGAGTCCTCCACATTGATCCTCTATTTCAAGCAAAACACGTCCACCTACAGCCTTACCGCGTATCCATACAATCCCACCCTGCTTGGTGAACTTAATGGCATTTTGAACCAGATTCGATAAGGCAGATATTATTAGGTGACGATCTATTAAAACCTCCAATTCCGGTGCAACCTCAACACACACCTCAATTGATTTCCCACTTGCTTCAAACCATGCAGTAGCCTCAACTTCACTGACTAGGTGAATAACTCGACATCTCTGATATTGTTCGGTTGATTCGTTCCGCAGTCGCACCTCAACAAGTGAACGATCAATAATATCTCTCATGCGCTTATGGGCATTTTCAAGAAGACGAGATGTACTTCCATTGGCTCCGACTTTCCCTGTGATTATAAGTTGGGAAGCTAAACTAGCAGAGGTCAACGCATTTCGCAACTCATGTGCTAGAAATCCCAGACGTAGAACCTCATTCCGCTCTGCATTCTCGCGCTGACCTCGATTAAACTCTGTAACCGCTTCAGCGATCGCGATATCGAGGCAGAAATTTAATCGATTGAATTCACGAGGGGATGCTGTTTCACTACTGTTCTCCTGAATATACTGAGTAATAGCTTGACAAAGAGCGCCGTAGCCATGAACAACCTGAGAAATGCTGTAGCCAAGTTTTAACGACTCTTTTCCCCGGCGCTCTGCTGCGGCTCTGTGAACACTTTCTATAGAATTGTTATTTGCTTTCCCAGATTCATCTATATCAGCATCAGCACGTAATACCTGAATGAGTTCATCGTAGAACACAGGTAATCCTCTTTCCATTTCGTCGCTCGAACTCATGGAATCACCAAGACCCGTGATCTTTTTTGAACACAAGGCGAGAATTTCGTCACGTTCTGCTAAGAGAAATTCATGTAACATTATAAATGTTCTTAATTTTATACTTATTCTACCATCAGGAGATCGCTATAACAGCGATTGCTTTACTGGTTAATTACTCAAAGAGTGTTATATTTGCTAAATTAATCTGGAATACGTTTTGTGTGCGCCGTTAATCAACTTATACAATTCAACTATCAATCAAACTCTTGTATATACTTGATTTCAAACGTATGGTTGTTACACTTTTCAGGAGAAGAGAAATTAGGAACCATCTGGAAATATTTTTGAGAACTGACTGTAATATTCATCAAATGAATCTAGGCTTGAAAGTAAACATCTATATCAAACAACACTAATGCCACATACATTGATTAATTTAACATTGCCAATAGTCATTCAAGAAATTGAGAATGTCTTATATGAGTACCCTGAACATCCTTATCAATTAGCTTTTTCGATTCATGAGTTGCGCCAAAAGTTAATTGCCCATATTCTAAGTCATGTCCCTAACCGCTATATAGTCGAAGGGGTACAGGAATTATCCAGCACCCCTAAAAGCCGCTACTCTTTCCCTCTACAGGAGCGGATACAGATAGAAACAGTGGTTCACGGTAGTATTCTGCATATCCTGCGCGAAAACGCTGATTGGCTAAGTCGCCAACTCCTAACTCTGTCTCTTGTTGGGTCAGTTTTGCTCCCTAGTCTGATTTAATAACCTCATGCTTTTGGGCAACAATACAGTAGATAATATATTTTGCGCTAGGGTCAATATTTGCTTTTACGCTAGCGCAAAGTATGTACTGTACTCTGCATTTACTATGAGTAAAAATTCCACTAGATAAAAGGTTTCAGAATAAATTTTCTGTGCCGGAATTATCCGGAAGTGTACTATTTTTTACGACAGGTGCGATATTTTATATGATAAACCAAACCTCGGTGTGCAAGATCGAAGGAGTCAACAGTAGCCATCCCTTGACCTTTGGCAGTCATCGCAGTATTCACCCGCATATTTACACTGTCACCACAGCCCGACCAAATATCAGCTACCGTCGCCAAGCTATCTCGAACATTATAGTCAGTTTCGCCACTAAAAGTCCGAGAAAAAACTGGGCCGCGGGTACCAGCAAAAAAGTACTCTGCTCTTAGTGTCCCAGTAGTTCCGGGAGCAATATAACCCCGATAATCAGCATCATAAAGGGAAATTTGAAAGCCTTGGGGTAATTTGATCGGAATACTCAAATTACAGCTTTTCCGCCTTTCTGTGGCGACATTTCCGATAGCTGCAAACTTGTCAAATAAAATGGTTAGTTCTTGACCATCGGGACTAACGCTCACACTGGCTGATTCATTGGGACAACCGCTACCACCATAACTTGCACCTAAAATTTCAACTTTGGCATCAGCAAAGGCGGGGCTAACTGAAGCAGTAATTAATGTAACGGCAGCAAGAAATACTTTTACAAATTTCATAATTTTTTGATCGCGAATCTACTAACCAGATTTACTGTGACATTCTGCTGTTGGAAATCAAGGTTGAATTGCGTCTGAGTTGTATAAGTTGTACTGAAAGCCTTCAAATCGTTACAAAAATCTCAAATTTAGTTGCTTCAAATATGATGAAAGAGAGTACTATGGATATCTGAAGGTAGCAGCTATTATGCTCTCCAACTCACTAATTAAAATGAAAAGCTTAAAAGCATTCTATCGCTACAATATCCTTGCTACTCTATTCTTATTCTGTTAGCTACCCAAACTCGAATTACTGAAAAATAATGGGAGTGCAAAACAGTATGGTAATCAAACATCAAGAAAAAATTATTACCCTTTGGATCGTTTTCTTGTTGGGACTTCTCTTTCACAGCCAATTGGGATTAATGCCCATTTTTCACGGTCTTAGTGTGGCTGACTCCCACGCACAAAGTATAGCAGAAGTTGCTCCGATTATGTGGTTAATGTTGGGCTTTTTTGTGTTACCGATGGTTGCGATCGTTGCTACTGTGTTTACTGATTCGAGTCGCTACCGAAGCATTCACTTTGGTTTAACCGTATTATATACCGTACTAAATTTTTGCCATCTTGTTGCAGATTCGGTGGTGCAACCGATCGCTTGGTATCAGGTTGTGCTTATGCTGATTTTGTTCATTATCGGTCTGTTACTCAACCTTGTTTCCTTCCAGTGGATGAAAATTCGTCTGGTTAAGAAACCTCCAAAGAATAATTTATCCCACAAAGAACAAGAGACAGAATTTATTCAAGAATAATGATATATGAGTATAGGCATACAGATGTATACTTCTACTACAGCCAATTTATATGTTGTAAATATTCTTTTAAATGGAATTACACCATACGAGAGATAAACGCTCAAAAGTTATTAAATAAAGGTTAAAAATAAAATATCTTAGTAAAACTTGTACAACTTATACACTAATCAAACGCTTGATTAAACATGATTTCTAATCTTAGAGTGTCATACTAACCTTTATCAACAAATTGACAAAGGTTAGTCAAATATATGCTTAATAAAGCTTTATTAACAAGTCCTCGCAAATTCAGTATATCTACAACAATCAGTCAATCGATGATGAGTAAGCATTTTTGCCCTAACTGTTCAGACATTTTACTCCGTCATGTACGTTTGGGAGAACTTTACTGGCGCTGTAGTTACTGCTATCAGGAAATGCCTGTTTAGAAAACGGAAGTGGTACGTTAACGCAAAATTGTTCGCGTAGCGTCTCGTCAAGAAAAGAATGAGAAAATGGTAATAAGAAATTTATTGAAGAAGAATTCAGAAGTCAGAATTCAGGAGTCAGAATCAAGACGCTCCTGCGTCGCTAACGCTGCGCTATCAGTCGGGGATTCAGATCCGCGACTGATTGATGACCACCAAATCTACGATTTGGTGGGGGTTTTAAACCCGGTTATTCATCCACCAGTCGTACAGAATAGATGCTGAATTCTGACTCCTGACTCCTGAATTCTGTTCGATAAACCTCGACCGAGAATAGTCCTTGCACGGTCGAGGTAATCAAAGCGCTCTCTAGAAAGTGGGCGCTTTGAATTTATCCACTAGTCTACTGGATGGTAGCGCTTCTACTGGACTAGTTACCAGTTCCGCTAATGGGGATTTGAAATCATCAATTTTCCCCCAGGGCTAATATGGTCGTGCATTTTTATTGTCAGCTTTACACAGCAAAGATTTTGAAAGTTAAGTGGCGGCTTACGACAGCCTCGCTAATTTCACCCCTACTTATTAGTCTTTGGTATTGCACTGTCAAGGGTTTTCGCCAATTCTAAGTTCCTGTTTGGAATGCTTGAGTGCTTCAAATAAAACTTGAATTTGGGTGTAAGCCTCTTTCTGGGAAATTGTACCTTGGTTGCTTAATCCATAAATGTCGCTAATCTGGTGCGTAAATTCCTGTACATTAGCGTTAAAAACGAGATTTTCTAGGGTAAATTTTCCCTTGTAGCTATTCATAAAATCTGGCTCTAAAGATAATTAAAAAGACTGATTTATTATTGGTTCCTATGCCTATTTGTATCGAAAGCTATAAGTTCAATGAGAATAGGCTTGTTACCTTGTTACGTCGGTTTTCGTCAAAACTTATTCGACCGTAATCGCACAGATGTTGTTCATAATCTTTCTGTACTGTGATTAGAATTTTCAGCGCCAAATATGACTGAAAAAGTCGTAGTCTTAGAGGAGGCGAGACTTGTCGGTAGGTCGAATAAAGATTAAAAGATAATCTCCTGATTAGGTCAAATAAAAAGCTCTTTTCCTTTAATATGACAGAGCGTTGTTTGGTTTGCTCATTTAGTGATTGACTATGAGATAAAACGTAAAGCTTTGAAGAACGTATAAGTTAACAGATTTTCCCTTCCTCATACCGTGGCGGAACATCATCAGCATAAGTGTATAATTATCACTGTGAGAATAATGTGATTTGCAATAAGCAACGGCATCGAGGAGCAATCATACTTCGCTTAGTCTAAGGTATTCTCGCTTACCTGTAATTCTTGTTGAGTAGACGAGTTGGGGGTGGCGGGCTTATTTATTTCTGGTGATAGTGTCCGGTGTATACATCTATTTTGGAGAGTCTACACCCCTTAAGAACCGCATTTTTTCGTCAACATACACGCCACAGCCAATTTATTACGAATATTTATCAATTGTTAAATACGTCCATCTTGGGCCAATGTCTAATTTGGGGTAATGGCCAATTAAAATGTTGATTAATAGGGTTTTCAGGAATTACGAAAATTTTGCAGGCTTAATTATTTTTTACTTCTTACAAGCAGTGCCCGCGTAGCTGCTTGTCTGCGAAGCGTGTCATATAGGCTGACACCTTGGCGTAAAATAGTAGACTGACTTGACAACCGATGTTTTGGAGCGTGAGCGTCAATCCAATCCAATTGTGCTTTCGCTGCTTCTGACACAGCTTTTAGACAATGCTCGTCGCCAATATCTTGGGCATAGTGCAGGGCGGCACACAAAGCATGATAGGCAGTTTCGTAATGTGCGTTCTCAATAGACTTTTGGCTAATTGCCATCAGTTGTGAGTAGATATCGCCATCTTCATTCACTTCTTGTACAAATCTCTGCATAAGTTAGCAATACCTAACGTTCTAACTCCGAAAAAATTTGCTATTCTGCCTGGGTTGAGGTTTTGAGTTGAGAATAGCACATCTACAGTCAAATAATAGATTGAAGGTTTGAGCTTAAGTAATACTTATATTTTAAAATACGTAGTAGATTCGCTTCCAGTATCATCATGGTATCGAAACAGCTTTTTGTACGCATAAAAGCCCGAAAAACCAATCGGGGCTGATAGTAGAAAGTTCAAGCAAGCTTTAAATAATTTGCAGATATACAAAATTTGGCTCAAACTAGTGCTAGTGTACTATAGGATTTCTAATTTAGGATTTAATTTGCTTGCTCGTGGCATAGTGCGTGAAAAGCGAGACTGTTTGTGGTGGAGCTACCCTTGGGACAAGAATCTGTCGATAGAACCAGGAAAATAGTTCACGTTGATATGGATGCCTTCTACGCATCGGTGTTCTAGGTTCACTAGTTGGCGAATCCGAAGGCAATGTTAAACGTGCATTGAAAACAGCAGAAGCGATCGCACCTTGTGTTTTGTTTCGTCACAGACAATCCTTTCAAACACTGCCTAATAAAAGCCAATTGCATTCTCAAAGTCATCGCTAAATTATCCATCGTCAGCGCTATGTTGTTTGGCATCAGTGTGTTGGGCTACTGGGTAGGGGAAATTGTTGAAGCTAATACAATCCCGACAATAGAAGACAGATACGATTGGCGAACCCAAAAACATATTTGTTTCGGTTGGATGCTAGAAAATTTTTCTAGTTTTCTTGGGAGTGCTTCTTTTGGTGATCAATTAGTAGCTTTTGAAGTAGTAACGAAATATATGTATTGAAGTGAGAAATATTAGTTGCAATTAATACCTTTGAAATTGGGAAAAAATTCGAGAGCTGCACAAGATACCAGCATCGGATCTTCAATGGGAGGATTTGTATGTGCAACAATGTGAGCAGCAGTAACTTTTTTAATAGTCCATGACAAATTATATTTTCTGGAATTAGCAATTCTTTTCACCTGAGTGTAAAAATATTCCCCACGATTCAAACGATTAGAACCTTGTTTGGCATCACAAGTATAAGTATCATGTTCACCTGAGAGAGGTTTATTGTCTTTCGTACCCAAAATTATAGTCATTGGTGTGCTGAACGCCGTTTTTAATTCCACAGGTGGCAGTTGATTTCCAGTTTGTTTTCTCAAGCCACAGGGATACTCCATATATTTGTCAGGGACAGTATAGGAACCAGCTTCCGCAGCAACAGCTTTTCTGATCCGTGCATGAGGCATAAAAATAACCATCCGATGTACAAATTGCGCTCCAGCAGAATGACCGTATATATAGTAAGTACTTAACTGAAGTTTTTCACTTTTCTTCACAAAATCAAAAATATTTTCAATGTCCGAAAATACCCATTGGTCTTGAGATTTTAGTAGCTTCAGAGATTTTGTAAACATATTCCCCAGGTTATAACTAGCATATCCGGGAAAGTTATTTTGTGCAAATTGGGGGGCAAGTACGATAAAGTTTGTCTGGCTATCACTATTGGAATTATAGATTTTTCTCCAATCACTTATATAATCTTTAGCATTACGTTTTTCTCCATGCATAGCAAATAGTATTTGAGTATTTGAATTCAATCTATTCGGCAAATAATAATACACAGGAATAGACAAATCAGCATCTTTAACTTGATAGATAAAACAACCCTCTCCTTTTGTTAACAATCTGGAAGTACAATTATCTTGTTCAAAGTTTTTGGAATCAGCCTGAGATATTTGAACTAAATGAGCAAAACAAAAGTAAACAAATATACTCGCAGCAATCGCAACAAATTGTTTCATAAATAAAAGCTTTTAGGAAAAATTTTATCGAGGCGTTCGTAATCAGTATAGTATTATTAAATGATGAAGTCTCCTAGTAAATATGAAATGGCGGTATGGCTACGATTTATTACCGCTAGCTCACCCATTCCAATCAATCAGCACCCCGTCCACAATCGCAATCCCCCACTGCGGAAACTTCGCCAGCAATTTCTTGATCACAATCTGCTTTCGCAGGGTCATCATTCCAGCACTCTTGCAAGAACTCAAACCCCGGATTCTCCCCCGAATTTCCCGCAACGCATGAGTTTCTGCATACGTTCTGGTTGTATATTTGACCTCGCTACAATCGCCTCATGCGACCATTTTTCAGCGCTGGGGACAGACGCAGCGGAACCTTCTCTACGAGACGCTACGCGAACGCCCTCTTGATCCGCTTTCACTTCAACACCAGAGACTTGGTTTTCTCCCGATAGTCCAGAGAAAATTCAGCAAGTCCTCTAAGCCCATAGTGAAGGAACCAGTTTGCGAGGAATTAGCCGGATTAGTGGGTTGGCTTACAACACGTTTGTGAGTCTGATTCGTAGCGCCAGTGGCAAAGCTTTATTAAGAGGATGTCTGAAAAGTATAAAGTTTAGCTCGTGCGCTAGAGTGAACACATGAGACGAAAACCATACGATACTGATTTAACAGAAAGAGAATGGGAAATTATTCAGCCGTTGATTCCTGTTGCTAAACCAGGTGGTCGTCCACGCAAAGTCAACATACGAGAAATCATCAATGCAATCTTTTATATTCAACGCAGTGGCTGTGCTTGGAGATTACTGCCCCATGACTTTCCACCTTGGAAAACAGTTTATGATTATTTTCGAGATTGGCGGATAACCAAAGTATGGCAAGCAATGCTGAAAGGCGTTCGTGAGCAAGTGCGCTGTCAGCGACATAATGCAGAGACATCTTGCAAAAGTAACTTTTGCTTTCCGGTTGGGGTGCATGTTAAAGGTTAAAGGGGAATGGCACTAAGACTCATGTGAAACCGTTGCTTGGAGTGGGTGTGGGAAGTGTGGGAGGTGTGGGAGGAAAGAGAATTTATGCTTTCTTCTCTACGAGAAGCTATGCCGCAGGCTTTACGCTTCCCACACTCCCCACACCCAAAAGCCTTATAAATAATGGATTCGCCGTTAACAAGCGTGCCATTCGGTTAAAGGGTAAGGGAAAATTCCATCCTTTCCCCTTTACCCCACTTCTGCAAGAAGTCTCAGGGAGAGTCGTGCAATTTGCTGATTGTTCCCAGAGATGATTTGGTCGTGAGAAATGGAGCAATGAAATTTTTCACAATGGACATGATTGGTTCTCCTGAGAAATTAACTTGCCTTTTTTGAAATCTTGTTTGGATTTCAATTTAGCGTTTAGAGAAAGTCACGGTGTGTCCTTGATTTCCGGATCTTTTGAAATTTCCATTAAAAGCCCAGTTAATAAATCCACCATCCCCTTTATTAACAAAGCTACCATCTCTAAAGATCCAAATACCATAAGGAACGCCTTGATAATTTGTTTGCTTAAAAAACTTGACATTTTTCAAATTATGATCATAAGGTTGGCTCATGTTAAAAACCATCACGCTGTACTTACTACCTGCCGCAAAAGTAGCTTTTTCCATCATTCCCTTGACGAATCCTTCACGATTTTGGCTACCAACAACTAAATTGTTAATTTCTATTCCCAATTGAGCCGCGCTAATTCCTAACTCACCTGCCGCTCCTGCACCACCACCACCACGAGCGATTAAATTAGCTTTGGCGATTGCTTGATTGTTAAACTGCTCTAATGCACTTGCAGATTTAAGGCTTGCTAGTGGTGTTAGTACCACGGTTAGAGATAACAAACCAAAAAATATTCTTTTAGAATTCATCAGATTTACCTCACTATATATATTTGTGTATTAGTCAAGTTTTTGCTTGGCGATGATCTCAATCCGAAGTCGCAACGAAAAATGTGATGTAGTGCAAGTATTTTGACTTTGTAAATATCATTTTAAAGAGATACTTACACTACAACTCATCAAAGTTATGATAGTGCGTTATTGCACAGGTCTACCGTCTACTGATAATTTGCCTGTCTGGCGTGCCAAAGACAGATCAGATCCCAAAGGGGAGAACTGAATATCAAATTTATTGAAATCGAATTTTGCACCTTTAGCACTTGCAATGATTGATGTTCTAAGTGATTTGAGCGCAGTTATGTATTCAGTAACCTCTTGACCTTTTTTACCGTTGAGATTTTTGTTGACGCGATTAATCTCATTTTGAATTTGTTGGACATGACCGACTAAACCTTTTTTTGTGCCGAATAGTTCTGCTACTCGCGTCTGCTTCATGGTATTTAACCAACGAGTTGCACTTTCATGGGGATGGGTAATGTTGTGTCGATCATCAACTTGAGTCTTTTTGGCACCGCGTTTAGCATAAGCAGATGGAGCGAGGGTCATGGATATGCCGACTAACGTTGCAAGTACAATAGCTGAAGTAGTACGCGAGAAGTTGCTGTAGGACATGATAATATTCCTTGGATTGAATCTTGTTTGGATTCGCTGTATTCGGATGACACTTTATGAAACTGTTGATAGTTAAGGATTTCAGGTTTTTTAGGTTTTCTTAGCGTACAAATTACCCGTTTCGGCACAGTCAAGCCTAGTAGTCATTCTTTTATCCTTTGTTAACTTAATAGAAACATTTGATTCGATGGTGATGCTTACATAGCAGTATTTAAATTGGCAGAATTTATACATTGATAGAAGTTTAGTTCTGTGTATAAGCTCTATTTAGTTTTCTTGTAACTTGCTAGCCAAGTGTTATTAACATGACACTACGCTGTTTGAAATCATGTTTTAGCAAGGGTTTGAAAATATCAAATTTGTATAAGTTCTACTAAATCTTTCCAAAGGTATAGGGGAATGGCACTAAGAAAAGCCGAAACACTTGCGGGTTAAGCACTTTGCAATTGTTTTCGTAATTCATGCCGGGATTTCGTCATCAAGGGGTAAGCTTTTGGGCGACGTTTACGGACTCGTGGTTCACTACGACCTGGGCCTTCTGGAACAGCCTTGTGAGCAATAATTTTAAGTTGCATTGCGATAAATTTGGAGACGTTTTGTTGAAGTTGCGTCTAATAATTTGGGAATAAAGTTAATTAAATGGTGGCGAGTACCTTGGAGTGATAGGCGATTTGGAGGAGTACTGCAAGTAGTTCCAGCCGACCACATTAAACTACGAAGTAAATTATAAGCTAGCAAAAAAACATGAATTTCTTTGCGTATCATTGGGGGCGTTTTACATCGGAGAACATCCATACCCAAGGTAGTTTTGAGATGTCTTAAATCTAGCTCAACCTCCCAGCGTTTACCGTAAAGCCCAACAATTTCCAGAGTAGAATAAGAAGATTTATCTAAAAGAGTAGTAATTAAGCTAACTTGTTGAGTCCGAAAACCAGAAATAACAATATAATAGTAAATCTCTCGCACAGTTATGGAAGGAGGTAAAGCATTAAATTCATCTTTATCCAATCCTTTTGGGCAAGTTTTCGGCTTATACCAAGTAACTAATTTGTCGCAATCTCCTCAAAAAAGTATTTCACAGACGAGTAAGCTTTTCCTATCTAAAAATTTTTTGGGGCAACCCTCACCGTTACCCTGATTTTCACAGCACCTACATTCACAGCACCTACAAAAAATAGCGATCGCTCTTACTCCTTGACTCCTTAATCGCATAAATGCCTGTAATCATTACGGAGCATAGCTTAAAGCTTTTCTTAGTGCCATTCCCCTTTAACCCTTTCCCTTTACCCGACTTCTGTAAGAAGTCTTTTTCAGATGTCACAAATCAAGTGTGCCGTGACATTTTAAAATGCTCAAAACCCTTATTCTCTCGTTGTGACATCGGGCCGCTTTTTCTGAAACCCTTATATTTCTAGTGTCACAGCCACCATTTTCTAAAACTCCCTCCCTGCAATAATTAGAGCCATTTTTATCCCTTTTTTGGCCGCTTTCCGTGCCGCTTTTGTTTTTCAACTGGATTTTTGGGTAATTCAAAATGCCTCAAATCCAGTTGGGGTAAAGAGTAGAGATGTCACAAGTCAAAGCGGCACACCTCTTAAAAGTTTCAGCAAAACGGGCTTTTGGGGCTATTTTTAATTAAGGATCGGTTATTCATCCGCCAGTCGGACAGGTCTAATTCATGC
This sequence comes from Nostoc sp. C052, assembly GCF_013393905.1. GTDB lineage: Bacteria > Cyanobacteriota > Cyanobacteriia > Cyanobacteriales > Nostocaceae > Nostoc. The sequence continues at coordinate 213,949 of NZ_CP040275.1, read as the reverse complement.
GGTCACTGAAGAGGAAAGGGGGCTTCTTAGCTGGGGGCAGAACCCCATAAATAAATTTAGGGGCAAGAAATCCTCGTGGTAGAGCAAATGAGCGAATCTTTCCCTCTGCTAAGAGCCCCCTGCTCCCCTGCCTCTTCGGTCATTCTGACGACTAACGCATGTATTCTGTTCAATAACTTTCCATTATTTTAGCTCCATTTGATTCCCAACTCGACTTGTGTGTATACCGTAGAGTTAGAGGATAGGAAGGCCAGCAAAGATTGTAAGTAGGAGATGTTTATTTATGCCGAGATGGAACGCACAGGACAAACAAGTGTATCGAACCGAAGTGATTCGACGTATTAACGCAGCGATGCCCTTAGTAATACAGGAATATGCCTCAATTAATTGGGTAGAGGAACTCAAAGGCTACCATACTGACCATGAATATTACCCTGACTACATCCACGCTCCCATTCATGGTGTCACTGATGCCTATACCAACCCTCAATCGTGTTTAGCCTGGGATGCTGCTATGGATGCGATAATTCCCCTCAGCCACAATGTTAGTTGCCAGCAGTTGCGCGAGAAAATGGCCGAGCTAATTCCTGAAGACACTTCTGTTGAGACGGTGCTAGAGCTTGGTGCAGGTACGGGTGATGGAGCGTTGGCCTTGGCACGGCGGTTTCCACAGTCCACTTTTCGGATTACTGATGTTTCGCCTTATATGCTGGTGATCAGTAAGCACAAGTTTAACAAGGTTGGATTTAGTGAACGGGCTTTGTTTGAGCAGGTGGATGCCCGTCACACAGGCTACCCTGACAACTCCTTCGCTCTTGTTACATCGTCACTACTCTTGCACGAAACACCTAAAGAATGGATACCTAAGATTCTGAAAGAGATGTACCGGATCACCAAACCCGGAGGTTGGGTACTCTACGCTGACACCTATCGTGGTGAATATGCCCTGAACGCTTCTTTTCAAGAACCGTGGTTAGATGACTTTATCCATTTTAACTTCGAGTACGAGTTCGCCAAAGCAGGTTTTACAGAACTCAATTACATTCGCTATGCCGTAGGTTTGTGGTATATGGTTGGCCGGAAGCTAGAAACATAACTTGAACCTCACACCACTAGAAGTGGTGTGATTCCTGCTTCTTACTGATTTAACAACTTGCGGCTCCCGCTACGGCTTGTATTTTTCACATCGTCTCTAACTGCTGTGTCAGGTTCTAAATCTTACGCTGGCAAAAGTCAATCTCGCCTTCCATCTCCAAACGCAATTCTTTTTCACCTGAGTTCGACATAACAGAAACGCTTAAAAATGAGTCGTAGTCGATGTTCTATCAATTAGTCATTCTTATTGACAATGAATAGTCAAAATAAACTAATCCAAAAACTGCTATTTTGGAAAATTTAAGTTAAATAATTTAGTTCAATGAAAAGAGTAACTAAACTAATAAAGCAGGTAAATTTTCAACTTCATTTTTATCTAGCTTTCAAGAGGGTTTTTTCTCTTGAAAAGTATAAGCAATTAAACCTGCTTTGAGTTAAGGTCGGAACTAGTACTTGATCATCTGTTTTTCCAGGAGTTACTTGAAAAGTTAATAATTCCCCTTGATCATTAATGATTAAATGAAGTTTAAACCCAAAATACCAAGCTACAGAACTCTTTCCCCACCCCGATAATCCCAAAAATACTTTATTTCTTTTTGCTCTTTTTGGATGACAAATTGGAATCGATGTACTATCAATAAAACTGATGCCAGTGATTTTCCCTTTCCGAGAATTTAAGTATAAGATTAAGGGCATTAAAATATCAGGTATTAATTCGACAAATCTGTTATAACTTACCAAGCACGGAAATTCTTTCTGATGATATTTTGCCAGATTCTGTTGATAATAACTCTTGAAATTTCGATAACTAGAATGATGAAAATAGACTATTATTGTCATGACTCACTTAAACATAGTTGACTCTTTCTTTGTCTTTGCTGCTTTTGAGATGCAATAGCAATAGAAATGAAAACTTTCTTCAAAAATTAAACAAAAATCATCTATTTCACAAAATAATTTTTCTAATTTCATTATCCATTCCTCTCTCATAAATAATTAGTTTATTCTCAGAGCTTAGGGACAATATTGATTGTTGCTAGTAATATTACTTAGGATTTTGTTGGGAAAATTTACTTACTGAAGTTGTCAACTAGAAATTATTTATCAATAGCTTAAAATTATTGACAATCCTCAGCCTAATAAAATCCTGTAACTCTTATCAGAAAAGATTTATAGCTTATTTTTTTACATCGAACTCAGGTAAGGATTGGGTACTTTCGTCCTTTCGCGTATCCTATCTACAACATCTTTCACTATGCGACCAGATGGAATCTTATTGCCAGCTTGCTTTACTGCCTGCTGCCATACATCCGCTTGCACAGAAGGTTCCAACTCGGCTTTTGCCAAAAAACGCAATTGTCGTTCGTTGGTCGGCATTGGAATTTGCCGACCAATGGTCGGCAAAAACTTTTGAAGATTCTCATAAACCACAGTAGCTGAAATCTTCAAGTAAGCCGCGTCACGACTATAATTAAAGCGATCGCGGCAGTATTCTTCAAAAGTCTGGTGCGTGGAACGGTATAGCCGTTTGTCTCTCAACTCCATCAGCGCCTGACCTGCCTCTAAAAATGCTCTCTCCACACGGTGTTCTAAATGCAGGCGTAAGCTTTGTTCTTCCTGGGTCAACTCTGTTACTTCAACAGCCGTCACCGTAATCGTTGCTGAGGCTGAGTTGTATTGTTCAGAAGTATTTTCGGGAGCAGAATCGGTTGCTGGCTTTGGTTCCCCAGATAACCCAGGGATAACTTTCTTGCGTCTAGATGGTGGTTTGTTCATTGCCCCACCTCTAGGCTGACAGCAGTCGAACAAATATTGAATTGTGTCATCATGGAATATATGTTTTTTATCTATCCCCCCAACCTGTATGAAGGATGGGGTTTTTCGTTGCTTTTTATATTTTGCACCGATGGAAGAATACTTTGACGAAAATCAGTCCAATACCACAGTTAACAAGAAATACTTCAGTTGTCAGGAGCCTGAATTCAATTCTGATTTCTGACTTGTGCCAGATGAATTCAATTTCAGCTTATTCTAGAAAATACCCTCTTCAGCACATGGGTAAAACAACGGCTAATGCTTGATTATTTAACGGCGGGTATTGCATTTTGGATGACTTTGTTTGGAGTACAAGAGTCGTTGTTAGAATTTCGCCTGGGTTATCTCGGTCGCTACTGGTTTCTTGCAATTAGTGCTAGCTTACTTCTCGGCTTTTTGCTCTCTGCCCCGATTACTATCACGCTAATCATCAAATTTGCAGTAGATCCGTTCACTTTTCCAGGTAATGTTATTCTTTGTGCGCTCGCTGCTCTAATCTTTAGTGTGATTCTTAGTCTGGCGCAGTGGCTGATACTCCGTCAATCCGAGATGACACCCAGAGTCTTTGCACTGATCAATACAGTTGTTGGAATTCTTGTCTATTTTTTACTGGTCTGGCTCAATGAGGGTAGTTTGGAGTGGAGCGGTAATCCCTTTGGCGGCTGGAAAACTGTCCTCGTCTTTTTAGCTGGTGGTGCGATTACCGGAACAGCCACAGGTAAGGCTTTGGATTTCTATTGTGAACGAATGGAGCAGCGATTAATTCAGCTTGAAAGAGACAGGGTAGAAAGAGAAACCAGAGATAGAGAAAGAATAGAAAGAGCAAAGCAAGAAATAGAAAGGCAAGAAATAGAAAAGTTAGAAAGGGAAGCCCTAGAAAGAAAAAGGATCTCAAGAGAAATCGCTTTGGAGGAAGAAAGAAAGTGGTATGAAGAACATGGTGATGATGATTTCGATTATGAAGATGATGAAGAATAATATCTTGACTTCGTGTTATCAGTTATCCAAAATACTACAATCTTAAAGCTTCTAACTGTTAGCTTCGACAACTATTCAATCAAAGTATATATTAGACTTATCCTTAATATAAACAAAGTGGGATAATAAAAAACGGAGTAAAAATTATATGCAGATAATATGACAAACCCTTTAGCAAGAATTGAATCACATCCCCACGAAGCAAAACGATTAATAGGGATTAATTATGACCAGTTTTTAGCATTGGTATCCTTAGCGGAAAAAAGGCATAGAGAGAAACAAGCAGAAATTGAAAAAAATAAAGTTCGGATTATTGCCAAGGGAGGCGGACGCAAACCAGAGATGTCACCGAAAGAAGGAATATGCTTGTGTCTAGTTTACCTCAGACAAAAACCAATTTTTGAAATTTTAGGGTTACTCTTTGATATTTCCAAAACAAAAGCGAATGATGCTTTTAACTATTGGGTAGATATTTTGAGAGAAATTTTACCAGCATCTCAAATAGAAGAAGCGTCAGTAGATAGTCAAAAATATCAAGAATTGCAGCAAATGCTGTCCGAGTATGAATTAATTGTTGATAGTGCAGAACAGGCTACAGCGAGACCTGTAGACTATCAAGAACAAAAAAGATATTACTCTGGTAAGAAAAAAATGCATACTCTAAAAAACCAGTTTATTGTCTTACCAGGTGGTGAAGATATTGTAGATATCTGTGTGGGAATGCTGGGAAAAACAAGTGATATTAATTTATTTCGAGATACTCGGAATAAATTTGCTGACTCACAAAGGTTTATAGGTGATAAGGCCTATATTGGAGATGATGCCATTACCACACCTCATAAGAAACGAAAGAATACAGAAATTTCGGAATTCCAAAAACAAGAGAATAAACAACTTTCGTCTCGCAGAATTGCCGTTGAACACATGATATGTCGGGTAAAAATATTTCGAGTAGCCTCGGAAAAATTCCGTCTCGCTCGTCATCGATATAGTCAGGTAATTCTGGCAGTTTGTGGGCTGATTAGGTTAAGACTTAATCGCTTAGTATCCTTAACCATTAATACTTAATTTTTTATCCTGAAATTGATTTCATCGTTTTGTACTTTTTACTCTAATTTTAATTTTTTGTCTCAGAATGCCGCCAAACACCTATTTTCTCGTAGAGTAAGATAGCGATCGCCTATTCAATCTGAATTGCTCAAACCCATTCACAGTAAGCATTTACGTTTTGCGGATAAGTCTATTTAATATGGCTATCAAACACCCTTTTTTACTTGCACTGTTAACGCTCTCCATTATCTGTGTTGGTACGAGTTCTGGCTCTGCACTACTGACAGATATTGCTCAACAAACAGACAACCAAAAGTCCCCATCAATTATTTTCTTCCTGCCCAAAGAACGTCCTCAGCCTGGAGTCGGCTGGTCAATCACCACCACTTCTGGGGAGGCAGAACTAGCCCTAGCACAGCATCTGGTCAACATCGGCGCAAAAGAATACGTCACTTGGTGGTGTCCTCACTGTCACGAACAGAAGTTGCTCTTTGGTAAAGAAGCCTACAAGATAATCAACGACAGTATCAAGGTGGAGTGCGATAAGAGAGGTATCAATCCCCACCCAGATTTGTGCAATGCGGCAAAGGACTATTTGTATTGCTTAACGGCATGGTTTTCAAACCATTAAAAGCACAGGTTCCAGCACGAACTCAGACAATCTGGCAGGCTATCCCTAGAGATATCCAACGGACTTCGACTGCCCCACTAACACCTAACGTTTGTTGGTTTAGGCTTGCGCTGCTCATAAGGCGATCGCTACAACAACCCAAAGTGGGAACTCTTTTTCGCTCGGATTGAGAATTTTTTTACTTACTTAACAGAATAATTCCCTTCCCCATCGGAAGTTTATCCACCTTACTTTTGGGGTACTCAAAGACTGCGTGGAACTTAAAGGGCTAATAATTGTGACACAAAAATATATCTTAAATACCTTTGTGGAAGTGGTATTTTTTTCCATGTTAACGATTTTCCCCTCGGAGGCACAAGTGAAGCACGATCTAACTCTTCCTAATAACACAAACATAAAAGTAGAAGGAAATAAAATAACTATTGAGGGCGGCACTCAAGTAGGGAAGAATCTTTTTCATAGTTTTCAAGATTTTTCACTCTCCAAAGGTGACATAGCAGCCTTCAACAGTGCATTAGATATTGGCAACATTATTGTCCGTGTCACAGGTACTTCAGCTTCCAACATTGATGGCATAATCAGTGCCAATGGTACAGCGAATCTATTTTTCTCCAATCCGAATGGTATTAGCTTTGGACAAAATGCACGTCTAAATATTGGCGGTTCATTTTTGGCTACTACAGCTAATGCTTTCATGTTCCCTAATGGTTCTGAATTTAGCGCTACTAATCCACAAGCTCCACCACTACTAGCAATTAATGTTCCGATTGGATTAAGATTCGGGAATAATCCAGGTGCAATTCAAGTCAACGGTAGAGGTCAAGGTTTAACCTCTCCAAGTGCAGGAAGTTCACCAATTATTAAGAACAGTAGCCTAACTGGTCTATCGGTAGAGTCAGGTAAAAGCCTAACTTTAGTAGGAGGAGATATCACCTTACAAGGTGCGAATCTGACTGCCGAACAAGGACAAATTGAATTGGGTAGTGTTAACTCTGGCACAGTCACTCTCAATCTAGTTGGCCAAAAATGGAGTTTGAGCTATCAAGGAATATCTTCTTTTAAGGATATTCATTTATCTGAACAGACGTTAGTAGATGCCAGTGGAGATAATGGTGGGACTATTAGTATAGAAGGGAAAACAGTATCTTTAGATACTGGGTCAGCAATTTTGATTCAAAACCGGAACTCTCCTTCAGGAAAAATTAGTGTCCAAGCCTCTGAATTGTTGAAAATTAGTGGGATTTCCCCAACAGATGGAAGATTCTATAGCATTTTACGGACTGAATCTTTAGGTTCTGGAACCGGAGGAAACATAGACATTTTTACAAAGGATTTAGTTCTTCAGGGAGGAGGCAATTTAGGTACAAGAAGTTACAGCACTGGTAGGGGAGGAAATCTGACTGTAAATGCCTCTAATTCTTCACAATTGCTTGGGTTTTCCGATTTCAGCCCTTTTTTTACTAGCAGTATTGTCACTGGTACAATAGCTTCTGGTAACGCCGGAGATATTACTTTTACAACAGGAAAATTAATCGCTCAAGATGGGGGGTTAATAACATCTTTAACCCGTGGAACAGGTGCTGGTGGAAATATATTTTTGAAGGCTAATTCTATAGAATTACTGAATTCTTCAGAATTGATTAAATCAGGACAGGATTTCGTAAATTATGTTCCTAGTTATTTATCTGCTGGAACTTTTAATACTGGAAATTCTGGCAGTTTAACAATAGATACAGTACGGTTAATAGTAGGTGAAAAGGCAACGGTTAATACTTCTAGCACAGGCTCAGGTTCTGCTGGAAGGCTCACCATCCATGCTGATGATATAGAAGTAAGTGGTACTATCAGTTCAGCTGTTACTGTAGCAGGTTTACCCACGCAACGAGGACTCGGCTCCCCTTCTGTAGTCACCGGAACTCCAGGAGAGTTAACAATCGACACTAAGCGCTTAGATGTAAAAGGTGGTTTAGTTAGTGTTAGGAATCTGGGGACAGGCGATGGTGGAACACTCCAAATCAAAGCTGATTCTATTTCCTTGGACAGTAAGGGTTCTATCGCAGCCTCAACTTCTTCTGGCGAAGGCGGTGATATTGTTTTAAATGTACATGATTTACGATTACGTCATAATAGCAATATCACCTCAACCGCAGGCAATAACGGAAATGGTGGCAATATCACTATTAACGCGGATACAGTAGTTGCATTAGAAAACAGTGACATCACAGCAAATGCTTATGAAGGACGGGGCGGAAGTATCAGAATAAGTACTAAAGGATTTTTCCTTTATCCTGACAGCATGGTGACAGCAAGTTCCCAAAAAGGAATCAACGGCACAGTTGAAATCAATACTCCACAAATCGATTTCATAAAAACTTCTCTACCTTCATTGGAAATCAATACTCCTCAAGTTACTCAAAACTGCGGCGCACAGTCTCAAGAATCAACAACTGCTACATTAGTGAATGCTGGGAGCGGAGGGATTCCGCAAAATCCTAACGACACCATCGACAACAGTTTTGGGTGGAACAATAACTCTGCTTCTCTGGAGAATAAAGAATCAGAAGAAGCGACTGTAAGCGAACCAACGCAAAAGCTTATAGCAGCACAAGGATTGAAAAATAATGGTGATGGGACAGTAAGTTTTATAGCTACACCATCAGAGACAACTCCCTACGGCTCGTTATCGCAAGCTCCGTGCCTTCCAAATCAGCAATCTCAAGAAGAAGCTCATCAGCATTCTCAAGAGGAAACGGATAAATAAAAGCTCAGACTGAAGAAAAATACATTCGTCAAAATAGACATCTTACAAAAGTTCCTTTTGCAAGATGTCGGGGTGCATGTTAAAGGGTACTGGGTTTGGGAAAATTCCATTCCTTTCCCCCTTAGCCCCACTTCTGCAAGAAGTCTAATGTAATCAATCAGTAGGTGATTCAAGCCCGCGACATAGAAGCACCACAAAAACTTTAATTTTGTAATGCTTTAACCTTTATTTATTCACCAGGTTGACTGCAATTTAATTCGGAATTGGTATGAGTGAATTATTTTTATTAAACAGCTAAGATTTTCGTTTTTAATTATATAATTTTCCTATGTAGAAAAAACTTGAAAGTTTGTTTCTCAAATGTAAATTGTGTTCATGAATAAATCTGATTTTTTACAATGTGTGTGCGAATCAACTCTTGTTTTAATGGCTTTCAGTCTAACTATTGACCCAGCATTTGCACAAATATTGACACCAGGACAGATTCTAGAGCAATTCCCAGCACCTCAACCGCCTCAAATTACTCCTCCATTCCTGCAAAAAAAAGAACCCATAATCAAACCGACTTCTCCACCTTCCCTTCCTCTAGAAATTCCTGTTGAGAATCAGGTAATTATTAAAGTCGGGCATTTTATATTTAAAGGAAACACAGTATTCACTACTCAAGAACTAGAGGCTGTAGTTGCTCCGTATGTAGGACGAGAAATTATTTTTTCAAAGTTAGCTGAAGCTGGGAATGCAGTTACTAATTTTTATGTGGAACATGGTTATATTAGATCGGGAGCTTTCTTCCCTGTTGATGAAAACCAAAGAATTCAACTACATGGAGGAATAGTAACAATTCAAGTAGTAGAAGGGGAGTTAGAAAAGATTAATATATCAGGTAGCTCACGATTAGATAATTACATTCGTGAACGCTTGCCAAGTACTGGTAAAGTACTCAACATTAATCGCCTAGCTGATGCTTTACAATTGTTACAAACAAATCCTCTAATTGAATCGATAACAGCAGAATTACGTAAAGGCTCTCAAATAGATAAATCAGTTTTAAATATTAAAGTCAAGGCAAACCAAGCTTTTAAAATCGAGACTATCTTAGATAACTCTCGCTCTCCTACTGTTGGAACTTTTGAACGTGGAGTGGGCTTTACCAATGCTAATTTACTTGGTCTTGGTGACAGCCTAAGTATAGGGTATAGAAATACTAATGGTAGCAACACTATAACAACTAGTTACTCTCTTCCTATCAATGTAAAGAACGGGACTATAGAATTTGCTTACGCAAATAGTTCGTCTAAAATTATTGAGCAGCCTTTCAATAGCTTAGATATTTTGTCTGATATCCGTGCCTATAAAGTAACTTTCCGACAACCACTAATACAAAAAGCCAGTGCTACATCAACCCAGGAATTTGCTTTAGGATTAACTGCTGACCGTCTCGAAAGTGAATCATCTTTGCTGAACACTCCGTTTCCTTTGGAAGCTGGGGCAGATTCAAAAGGTCGGACACGAATCTCATCTATAAGATTTTTTCAGGAGTGGATAGAACGCAATACAAAGTCAGCATTATCTCTTCGTTCGCAATTCAGTTTAGGCATTGGTGCTTTTAATGCCACAATCAACAATTCTAGTCCTGATAGTCGCTTTTTTTCATGGCGGGGCCAAGCAAGTTGGGCAAGACGTTTGTCGAGTAGTACAAATTTGCTATTGAGAGCAGATATTCAATTAGCAGACCGACCGCTTGTTCCCTTAGAGCAATTTGGATTAGGTGGTGCAGATACTGTACGTGCTTACCGAAAAGACAACTATCTGACTGATAATGGATCTTCCTTATCGGCTGAAATACATATTTCCACCTGGAAAGACAAAACTGGAGAATTTCAAGTTATTCCTTTTTTAGATATAGGGACTTCTTGGAACAATCACACTGCCAGACCTAACGATACTTCCGGTTCAAACGGGACTTTAGCATCGGTAGGGCTGGGCATTAGTTACGATTTGGGAGATCATCTTAATGCTCAGATCGACTGGGGAATTCCACTAATATCAATTGCAAACAACTCAAATTCAAACACATGGCAAGAAAACGGGTTATATTTTTATATCAACTATCACCTATTCTGAAATCCTTTTATTACCTACTTTTTGGGCTTTTCCCCATATTATTGATACTTCTGTGTCAGGATAAAGCAGAATTATTTGCCTTAAATACGTCGAACTCCGAACACTCCAAGGCAGAAATCCTTACACAGAAAGGATTTAAAGAATTGGAACAAGGTCAGGTTGAAGCAGCCCTACACACATGGTCAGTAGCTTACCGCATTTATCAAAAATTAAATGATCATGAGGGTATAATTGGTAGCTTGATTAACCAAAGCTTGGCACTGAAGACTAGTGGCTCATATCTTGAGTCCTGCCAAACTTTGACTAAAGCTTTAGAGATAGAAGATTGGATTTGTGAAAATCCCCAATTCCAACAGGCAAATGTGGATGCATATAAGGAGCGATTGAACCAAGCTTTACAAAAGCAACCAGCTTTACAAGTCAGAGTAATTGGACTCAAAAATCTAGCCGATTTGTTACGGCAGATGGGAAAACCAGATACATCATTACTTGTATTGCAAAAGGCTTTTAAAATGACTAAAAGCCTTGCTTTAGAAAGCTCAAATCTTAACAATGAACTGTTGTTAAGTCAGGCTAATACAGAGCGAGTCCTTTATAGTCAGACTAAAAACAAGTATGAGATTATAGACGAACCTATCGCTAAATATAAAGCCTTTGCAACAGCCCAGTCGCAGATTAACTCTGCATTGAAACTTTATCAAAAATTAGCTATAGAGCAACAGAGTATTGCTGCACTTCCAGCACAGTTAAATCAACTAAATTTGTTGTTAGAGCTAGAAAAATGGCCCGCAGAAGCAGAAATAAATCTTCAGCCAAGAAGGCAACTTGTTCGAGATTTGGTCAAAAAACTATTGGCTACACCTGACCAATTTCAACGATTGCCAGCAATCGATTCTATCTACGCTCAACTTAATCTAGCTAATAGTTTGGGAGAAATTTCTCAAAATACACAGATAAATCAACTTTTATTTACTTCAAAGAAAAATTCCTTAGAAATAGCACTATCCACTGCTCAAAAAGCTCTGTCACTAGCTCAAAAACTGGATAATGAAAGAGCAGAATCCTATGCTTTAGGAACTATTGGCAATATCTATAGTCTTTTGGGACAATCCTTTAAGTCAAAACAATATTTAGAACAAGCTATGGCATTAGCTCAAGCGCTACAAGCTTGGGATATTGCTTACCAATGGCAACAACAGTTGGGAAAATTTTATCAGCAAAATCAAGATTTTCATAAAGCAACACAGGCTTATGCTGCTGCCATTAGTAGCCTAGAACAAGTTCGAGGAAATATTCTGTCAGTCAATCCCGATCTCCAATTTGCTTTTAAAGATAAAGTTGAACCTGTATACCAAGAGTATATAAATCTACTTTTATCTCAAGTTAATCCCGATTTAAAACAAGTAATAAAAGTTCATGAACAACTAAAGTTAGCTGAACTACAAAACTTCTTACAATGCGGCAAACTTCCGATATTTTCTGGAAATGAAAAACAAAACTCCGTGAAGTTACCGCCGATTATTTATCTTATTAGAACTGGCGGGAGAATAGAAGAAATTGTCCAAACCCCACAAGGAAATCTCTATCGCCATTCCATAGATTTAAAGCTAGTTAATGAACCTGTAAATAGTTTACTTAAGTTGGTTCAAAATGGGCAATTTTATCAGGCTAAAAACTCTGATTTTTTGAGTTACTCTCAGAGTCTTTACCAACAACTATTTGCCCCAATTAAAAAATATTTACCAGAGTCAGGAACTTTAGTATTTGTTTTAGATAGTTATTTCCAAAATTTACCTCTTGATCTGCTTCATAATGGGAAAAAGTATTTGATAGAATCATACAGTATTTCAATATCTGTAAGTTCTCATTTTTTGCCAAGTCAAGCTTTAAAACCAGACCGAATCGAGGCTTTGATTGCTGGTATTTCTCAAATAAGCCCCAGCTTTAAAGACCTGTTAGCTCCCAAGAACTTGAATTCTCTACCTCAAGTAATAGCAGAGATCGCAAATATTAAACAAAATACAAAAACAGTGTCATTACTCCTTAATCAAGAATTCACTGATAATAATTTCCGACAAAAAATCAAAGATGATTCGTTTCCAATAGTTCATATTACTACTCATGGTCAATTCAGTTCTGATCCCGACCAAACATTCATTATGGCTTGGGATCATCTCATAAATGTTCGGGAATTGAATTTTTTACTCAGAAAACACAACGAGCGTTCTGTAATTGATTTACTTGTCTTGAGCGCCTGCCAAACTGCAAAAGGCGACAGACGCTCTGCATTAGGTATTGCTGGTATAGCCGCCGAAGCTGGTGCAAGAAGTACCTTAGCCACTTTATGGCTCGTAGATGCCAACTCTACTGCTATATTTATGGGAGAGTTCTACAAAGGATTAAAAAATGGACTTTCCAAAGCTGAGGCACTCCGATTTGCACAATTAACTTTACTTTCAAATCCTAAGTATACTAGCCCTTACTACTGGGGAGCATTTGTTCTTGTTGGAGCATGGAATTGATTTTCAATCAGTCTTAAACCCGCTTCTGCTTTGGCTAATTCGTCTGTATTGTTAGCTCTTTTAGCCCTTGTAACCGCCTTTGCATATATTTGTTCAGCAAAATCCAGTAGGCCTACTTCCAAGTAGTGATCTCCTAGCAATCTGTAAATAGTAGGATTCAGAGTACCTGCTTTAATTCGGATATTCAGCTGATCAATTGCCTCAGTCAACAGATCGTATGACATATATGCACTGTCAAGATCAACTAATAGCTCGTCTGGAGGCAAATTAAAACTCTGAAGTTGCTTGATTAAAGCCGTTAATTCTTGCACTTCCTGATTTGGCAACATATTGGCAATGGCAGAATTTGCTGTCATCTGAGAATCCCCTCGATCAGCAATTACACTCACTGTATAAGCATTCCCAAGTTGCATAGCCGGCCGAGAAGATGGATACGGCAGTAGAGTACTACCTTGGACAACGCTAGACCAATTAACCCCTGTGCCGTCTACTTGCACAATATACCTCTTAGCATTGGCAACAGCAGACCAAGATATTGTCAGACGCGTATTCAAGATTCGACCTATGGAGGGACTAATAACAGTTGGTGCATCTTTATCCTCGCCTGGTCCCTTGACGATGGAACACTTATCGGGACTCACAAGAGTACATCGTTGCTCTGGATTAGACTGTGGTACCGCACATATATCTGAAGAAGAGAAAATAGTACTCTGCTTTATGTGTAAAATTTGGTGATTCAAATAACAAACAGCTTCAACCATACCCCCATTCTCTGGGTTAATTCTATCTCCTGGACAAACTGAACTTCCTGCTACCAGATAACGATCTCCAGCAATAACTCGACCAATATGCTTACTACACACAGGCTTTGTTACTGGTTCGTGCTGACCCCATGCAACTTGACTGTCTAGAAGTACTAGTATTGATGCAAGCACTGCAAATTGAACTTTCAAAACTTTTTTCTCTATAGAATTAGGTACGGTCAGCATCGACAACTTTTTTGTTCTATTTGTAATTTCGAGCATACAAGAATTTCAGAACTAAAAAAATAGCTAGAACTAAGATTTGGGAACAATATCTCCTAATAAACGCCGTAACACTTGCTCTCTCCATTCCTGAACTTCTGGCAGGCTTGATTGAGTAATCAAGCAAACTTCCCAAGAAATTCTAGCATCATTGATTTCGCCTAACACTTCTTGTACTTGTGCCAGTAAACAATAAGTATCTGTTCGGGGAAAGAGTCGCCTTGCTTTTTGTAGATAGTTTTTCGCCTCAATGTAGCGTTTCTGTTCTAATCTTGACCAGCCTAAACTCTTGTACAAAGCAGCTTGCAATTCCAAGTTTTTATCTTTTGACAATTTCACATTTTTCAGGTTTTCTAAACCCTGTAAAGCTAGAGTAATCGCTGCATCGTATTCCCCATTTAAATTCTTTAATCGGGAAAGATTACTAATGGCATATACTGCTTCATTACTATTTTCTATAGCCAATTGATATTGTTGCTCTGCTAAATCGTATTTTTGTTGATCATCGTAAAAATTTCCCAGATTATAATGCCCTTCCCATGAGTTAGGTTTTAATTTAAAGAGGGATTCGTAACTATTATTAACACAGTTAAAATCTCGTAGTCTTTGACATACTAATGCTAGATTATTATAAGCAGATTCATCTTGAGAATTAAATTTAATAGCTAATTCATAGTATTCCTTAGCAATTTCTGGAGCAACTTGACTACGATCTGCCTGCTCGAAGTAAAATTTAGAAACAGAATCAGTCAGTTTGGGATTATATTGAATTGCTATTTTAAAGTTTCGTTGAGCATCTGGAAAGCGATTCTCTTTCTGATTTTTTACACCTTGTTTAAAAAAACAATCTGCTATAACAGGACGCGATGCATAAAACAGCCCAGTGAGACTCAAAAAAGCCAAAATACCTACACTCAACCTAAATGAATTCGATTTAACTACTCGGTTAAGTTTTGATTTAAATGGTAAGCGCTCTAAGCGCTGCAAAATTACTTCCGTCGTTTGCGGCCGCTGCCCTGGCAAGGGAGCCATCAACTCATCAATTAAATCAGCAAAGGGTTTGTCAATCTGTGGTGCTTTATTTCTCCAAACTAAGTTCCCTGTTTTTTCATCTGTTGGTAGATCAAGCAGAGAAATACCAGTAGCTAGATTTACAAAAGTTCTACCTAAAGCGTAGAAATCTGATTGTGGTACAGCTTTGCCATTCATTTGTTCTGGGGGAGTGTAACAAGCTGTGACAACAGATGTAATCTCGTAAGTACCCACCCTTACACTAGTCCCTCCGCTTCCACTAACTTTTGCTAAATAAGTATCAGTCACTCGCCGCGCTGTACCAAAATCGATTAATGCTAGTTGACCGTCTGGCTTAAGAATTATATTAGAAGGTTTAATATCTCTATGAAAAAATTCAGTATGATGTACTACGTCAAGAATTTTAACTAACTGCTGAAGCCATTCTAATGCTACAGATTGCGAAATTTGCTCATTAGATTCTAACCATTCATCCAAATTTTCTCCCTCAATTTTATCCATCACTAAACAACGAAGCTCTAAAGGACTATCTTTGGGAGCAAAAGTAAAAAAGTCATCTATGCTACTTTTAGGAATATTTTGATGGCGAATTCTTCGTAAAGTGATAGATTCCCGCTCAATCAACTCCCGTAGCTTAGACGAGTTCCATTTCAAAACTTTCATCACTCGTTGTTTACACACAGGATTCCATTGCGTACCAAAGTCCTCTATTTCAAAAACTTCAAAGTAACTGTACGGGTCATCAGTAAGCGGTCTTAGTGGTTTGACAAGCCGAATACGGTTGTTAATCAGCAGTGTAGTTCCACACGCCAAACAAGTTTCAACGTTATCGGGATTCTGCCGATGAATGCAAAGGGGATTAATACAGTAACTCATATTTTAATGTCACCAAATATATAATACTCCCTTTGAGTGAGTCAGCCCTTCATATAACACACAACAGCACAAGTGTCAATAAAGGATTTTAGGCAGTCTGATTTTAACCGTCCGGCTTCCTCTTGTAAAGTTTTCTGCACCACCAAGAGGATATAGACACGAGAGAATTAAGTTGCAATATTAGGAATTCTTATAGTACTTTTTACGAAAAAAATTGACTAAAACGGAGAAAATAAAATACTATCGAGTACAATGGTACGTAATTGTCTAACTAAAACTTATCTACGAAAATCCCTATACGGGCATTTAGTAATACTACACCAAGATAACTGGCACGGTTATGAATTTTAGTGCTGATCCCAGATTCCAGTCTCCGGTTCCTTCCTCTATTAATTTAAAAGTACAGGAACTTCCAAAAGTACTTTTTATGGTAAAAGTAACTTTTGACCTAGCTTTGGCTGTAGTAAATAACTTTGTATTGAGCAAAAAAGGTAGAACCCTATCCGAGCCTGAAATCATTATTATGAAGGGAGCGTGGGATGACGATGACTACGAGGAGATAGCAAATAACTCAACTTACAGCCTTAACTACTTACAAAGGGGCATAGCTCCTCGACTATGGGATTTACTATCCGAAACGATTGGGCATGGCGAACGGGTTGGGAAAAAGAATTTGCGGAATTTTTTAGAGCAACTCACCCAAGAGTATTATGTTCAATCTGCCCCAAATGAACAGCGAAAATTTCCTGTTAGCCACTCTATAGAAGTTAAGGGACGTAGACCTTATAACGTATCTAATTTTTATGGGCGAACAGAAGAATTAACCCAAATAAAAGAACTAATAACCAAGCAGAACTGCGTGATACTAGTAGGAATGGCAGGCATCGGTAAAAGTGCATTAGCAGCAAAACTGATAGAAGAACTTAGTACAGACGCTGAGTCCAGGTTTGATTGCTTAATTTGGAAATCAGTGGCACATGCGCCCTCACTACAAGACTTAGTAGGTGATCTGCTAGAACTAGTACAACCCTCAGAGCCAGAGTCAGGCTTACCTAAATATACTCAGGCAATGATCTCTGTTTTGATTAAACAGTTGCAATCACGTCGTTACCTGCTAGTACTAGATGCTTTTGAAGCTTTATTTCAAAGAAATATTTTTCAGGAGCGGCTAGAGTACAGCTTGTTTTTCCGCCGATTGATAGAGGAACTAGATCAAAGCAGCTTGCTGTTAACGAGTCGAACTTTACCTGATGAGTTTGATGATCTCATAGCAACAGGACATCCTATCCAAGAGATGAAGATAGAAGGTTTAGATCCAGATGCCGCAATGCAGCTTTTGTCTGCTAAAGGATTAACTGACAAAGAAAATTGCAATCAATTGATTAAAATTTATCATGGTAATCCTTCAGAGATTGAGGCCGTAGTTAATCGAATTAACCGTTTTTTTGCTGGTAGTACAAAAATATTTCTTGAAAACAAAACTACGTTTCTTAGCAGCAGATTTGAAGCGATGCTCAATGAAATGTTTGGGCAGTTATTGAATCCAGTTCAACAGCAAATTTTGATTTATATAGCTGAACAAATACTATTAAATCCTAACCCTGTTAGCTTTACGAAATTATTATATGATGTCAAACAGAGACAGGAAACATCTGTATCAACTTTAGAATTAATAAAGGCAATAGAAAAACTTGAAAGACAGTCTTTGGTAGAAAGTATCAAAGACCCTATTACAAAAGAAATTAGCTTTAATTTACAGCCAGTAGTTAAAAAGTATATTGAAATAGATCCACTCGGATTAGTACATAGATATAACACTTCATCAACATTAGCAAATGCATCTTAACAGAGGTAGCTATGATTGCAGGCAAACTAGAGATCACAATAAAAATCAACGAGCTGCCACAATCCAACATAGTGGAGAATGGTTGGCAACAATTTGAAATTGACTGTGATGGTCGCATCATAACAATTATAGTCAAACCCAAGATTTACAAGAAACTGACTGATGCTGCTAGTAATTACCCACAGTGGGTTGCAGCAATCGCTGGTAAACTCGGTCAGCAAACAGACAACGGGTTCGTGCTGGAGGAACCCAATATACAAGTTTTCGAGCGTAAGCCCAAGGCAGAAACGACCTCTGTCTTCGGTGCTGTTTCTTGAAAAAGTGATTACCCAATCAGGGTAAGCTAGAACGAACACTGGTAAATGTAAGTATGGAGGAGTCAAACAAAGAAAAATCAGAATCTCGCTAGATACGGAAAGACCACAAGTTATGTTAAATCAAGCTAATTCAAAGGAGGTATGGAGGTGAAGATACAACAGTACGAGAATTTAACGCACAAAGCGCCACTAAGGAGCAGCGCTTTGTGCGGGTCTTAAATTTCATATAACCTCAGAACAGGGTTATCTCACGAAAACCAAAGCAGTGGTCTTTAAAGTTTGACGGCTTTGATCCACTGACTGGTCAGACGAGATTAAATCCGCTGCTTCTCGTATTATACGAGAAGCCGCACGAAACGCACCAGTTTTGTGTGGCAATTTTGCTTGTCAAAATTCATAAGTTTCTGTAAAGTTAAGTTTGGTTAAGAAATATTCCGAATTTTGTAGTTAAAAGATGTAGCAGCGCGAATAACAGTTACCAGTTATCAGTTGGGAGTAGAGTCCAAGATTAGATAAGTGATAACTGATGCAACCCCTTCTGAGCTTGTCAACCGAGTTATCAGGGGAAAATTTTGTGATAAAAAAAGAACCCCCCAAAAGCGCAGTATTAGAGCGCATGGGGTCGAGTGCAGCTTTCGCACGGCAACTTTTTGCTGTGGCGTCGGGGAATTTTAGGGATATCCAGCCTAGAGTAAGAGTTTGGCAGATTGAAAGAGTTCTCCCCAAGAAATTCCTTGGAGAGAACCGATGAACGCAGCGACAACTGAATATCCAAACAATCTCACGGCAGCGGAATACCATGAGTTGTTAGCTGGTAGCGCCATTCATCCGGCGTTGATTAAGCGCAACTTTTTCCACATTGAGGGAGAATCAGTTTATGATTTCCTGTTCATATCTGATAAACTGCCACGCAAGAATGCGGGTCGGGTAACAGATGGATACATCAAAATGTATCAGCACCTATTACTAGGTGGGACGTGGATTCAGTCACTTGACCCGTTTAAAAACTGGCAACCGATGGAGTGGGGAAGGATCAAGCCGAACTTTCCTCGCATTGATTGGCAAAAAGGGAAACCCGTCAAATACGAGTCACCCCCCAAAACCCCCAACCGTGTTACCTACTTCGATGTCGCTAACCCCATTTGGGACAAAGTTGCAAAGCGTTATTTAATTAAGCGCTATCATTCACTTTTAGCGCTGCGCCTGTTGGATAAACTCAATCCACTAATATTTTGGGAGTGGATAAAGCAACACCCAGAGATTCCTATTATCTTATGCGAAGGGGAGAAGAAAGCCGCTTGCTTGCTGAGTCTGGGGTTTGTAGCGATCGCACTTCCGGGAATCTGGAACGGGCGCGTGGGCAAACAAGATTTCGATGAACGGTTGCATCCTGACTTAGTACCAATGGCTCAGGCGGGGCGCAAGTTCATAATTCTTTTTGACTACGAAACCTCTTCTAAAACTAGGTGGTCGGTGTTTCAAGCCACTGTTCGCACTGCAAAAGCAATCTTAGCTGCTGGTTGTGAATGTGAAGTTGCATTACTGCCGGGGCCAGAAAAAGGCGTTGATGATTTTGTAGTTGGTCGAGGTGTTGATGCCAATGCCCTGCTAACTGCAATTATAGATGATGCCAAATCACTTGCCGATTACCAGCGCTCGTATCGGGCTAAGAAATGGGGACTTAGCAAATACAAACCGGATGTCACTATTAATATCAAGTATCTCTCTGAGGCTTTGTGCATTCCTGAACTTGAAGAAAAATGCTTGAGAGTGCCTGAGCTTTATGAGCTTGAAAAGGAACAACTTTTCACGCCATCTATAAAAGGACATCAAAGAAAGAAGGAGTCTACGGATTCTGGCGGAGTTGATTCATCCAAATCGAAGAAATCTCCTACTTTCAATTTCCCAAAATCAGGACTAGTTGTACTCTGGAGCGACATGGGTACTGGCAAAACTGAACTTATGCGCTGGTGGCGTGACCAAAACCCCGACGCGCGGTTCCTCAACAATGGACATCGGGTTAACTTGTTGAAAAATCTTGCCGAACGTTTGCGAACGGCGATGTATTCCGACTTGGGTTACACAGGTTTAGCCCAGGCCCAAGCCCTTAGTATTACTATTGACAGCTTGCATAAACTCAATACCCAGTCTCTCACCTACGGTTGCATATTTATAGATGAAGCCTGCCAATACCTTACCCACCTGCTGCACAGTAATACTTGCAAACAACATCGCGCCGCCATTTTGGAGGTACTGGAATATATAGTATACAATGCGCCACTGGTCGTCATCGCTGATGCACACATGGATGATTTAACGGTAAACTTCTTTCTTGCAATGCGACCAAAAGAGGAAGTTCCGTACATTATCAAAAACGAGTGGCGAAACGGTTCACGCACAATTTATTGGTACGAGGGGGATAATGAGAGCGCCATAGTCGCCCAAATCTCGGCAGCGCTGATGCTTGGAGAAAAAGTTATGGTTGCCAGCGACAGTAAGCGTTTCATCAAAAAACTCGACAAATCCTTTACTATCAAATACGAAAAGGCAGGAGAAGGGGTGCGTGGTAAAGGGGAAGGGGTAAAGGAAGAATTAACAGATTCCTCCTCCCTTTCCCCCTTACCCCTTACCCCTTGCCCAGTCCGTAGGGCTTCATGGCGTATCTGGTCGGTTCATTCCGATAATTCTGGCAGTGATGAAAATGTTGCTTTCATCAAAGATATCACCAACGCCGTCAAAAACTTTGATGCCTTGTTCACCTCTCCCAGTCTCGGTACTGGTGTCGATATTTCCCAGTATCATTTTGATTTAGTGTTTGGTGTGTTTCACGGCGTTTCCCAAACTGCTACTGAATGCGCCCAACAATTGTACCGTTATCGTCCAAAAGTCCCGTTTCATATTTGGGTGGCCCCGCGTCCTCCCTTTGGTTACAAGGATACAAACGCCTCCAAGATTAAAGAGCGCTTGCTCCAAACCAATGAAATGACCGCTTTTCTGTTGCGGATTGACAGAGAAACGGGTAAGCGGGGCGCAGAGAAAGATTGGGCGCTTGAGGCTTACTGCCAAATTATGGCTAACCGCCACTATTCTCTAAATAATCTGCGTGATGACTTGCGATCGCTCCTCACCGAAATGGGCAATACCTTTATATATGTGGGCAGTGATTCAGATCCTCAATCTCTTGAAAGTCTAAAAGCAGCAGCACAAGCTTTGGATCGTGCCCACAATTCGGCTGTTGCCAAGGCCAAGAATATTACTTTGAGCGAGTACCGTGCCCGTCAGAGCAAAGATTACCTTGACCCTAATGAAATTTTTGAATGTGAAAAGTTCCGCATTTCTGATTCTTACGGCATCGAAGTAACCGAATCACTCGTAGAAATGGATAAAGGTGGTCGATTAATTAGAGCAATTGCTGGACTTGAGGCCATTTTAGCCCCGCCCGAAGAATCGTTTACTGACCCCAAAACTGGGCAAACTTATCCTACCCCACCAACAATTGTCACCCAAAAAGACCGCACCGAACGCGACAATCTACCTTTGTGCATCGACTGGGGCAATTATTCCGCACGCTGGCTGGCTAGATTTAACCTGGGACTGCATCAAATTCTCACTTCTTTAATGAAGGGTGATGAAGTTACCGCCGATGACCCCACTTTGCTCAAGATGACGGAGATCGCTATACATTGTGCTGCTCACGTCAAAGCAATTCTTGGGTTTACTATTCCCCTGGACTGTAAACCTATTTGGTTGCTAGGCACTCTTATAGAACAGCTGGGGCTAAAGCTGACTTTCCGCAAGCAAGGTAAACGGGGTCAACAGGTGAAACTTTTCTCTTTATCTAAAGAGGAATTAGAATTTGCTCTCCAGGTGATTGCTCATCGCGTGGAAAAGCGTAATCAAAAAGAAAATCGAACCTATTACGCTGCTCAAACCCCTGCTGCGTATAGTGTAAACCCCAATCAGCAGGCCGTATCCACACCCCCCCCTAATGCTATAGGGAACTCCCATTGCCAGGGGGAGGATACTACAGATGAGAGCAGGGGAGCGGAGGAGCAGAGGAGCAGAGGAGTTGAGGAGTTGAGAAACAAAGAAGAAATTTGTACAAGTTCTTTCCCCTCTGCCCCCCTGCCCCCCTGCCCCTCTGCTCTCTTCACTGATCGCGTTACGCTACTCCACTGCGTAGAAATACTTCGCTCTGGTATTTCTCGTGGAGTAGACGCAATTAAAGGCATTCTCAAGCGATGGGTTGAGGATTTGCGCTGGGAGACGGTACTGGAACTTGAGGCGATCGCTCCTGATGAACTGCGACTTGTCGAGGATCAAGTCCCGGAATTTTATGCCTTGCTGAATGAAGAGGTGTTGCCGATGGAGGGATAAAGCCTACGCCGCGACTGAGTTACGTAAATAAAGAGCAATCTGTGCCTCATTTTTATCATTGGCTATCGCTTGAGGTGTTGCCGATGGAATTGTCAATGACTTTTTGGGAAAATCCTTATAGTCTTTATCTGGCATAACTCCTGTCTAGATCGTCTTTCGTACATTTTCCGATCTAGAACTCTGTGAATAACTCTGTATGATTCTCATCTACCAAGTCATTTTTATTGCTGCTAACTGATGGCGGTGTCAGCATTGACAATGCCGCGATCGCACCCCGAACTTGCGACGCTTCCACGTCAAGATACTCTTGCAGTTGCTCCAAGCTTCGATGTCCGCTGATTTGCTGAATTACTCTCAGTGGAATTCGCGCATTGCTCATCAGCGTCAGTGCAGTTCTCCGGCAGCTGTGAGTACTTGCGCCTTCAATGTCTACTAGTTTGCACCCTCTCCGAAAAATCAGTGCCGCATAATCCTCATGCAAATGACCACGGCCCCAGCGTCCAGGAAAGAGATAACTATCACGAGAAACTTTGGGTTTATACAATTCCAGGTGATGCCGCAGTTCATCCAGCACAGGAATTGTACGAGTGGACAGCTTTCCCTTCGTGCTGCCTTTGCGAATATTCAGCTCTGGTCTGACTTTGCTTCTGCTGTCATAAACATCCTGAATTTTGAGGGTGACGCATTCGGAGACACGACAGGCAGTGTACAGCATCACTGCACCAAGTGTTCTATCCCGGACTGTGGTTAACCCCGAAGTAAACAAACGCCCGATTTCTTCCGGCGTTAGGACTTTTGCCTTCCCGTGACGGTCAATTTTCACCTTAGATGCACACTCCGCGATAGTTAATCATTATCGCCGATGCTCCCGTCTCAGGATTTATTTCGGTAAAAAAAAGTGTGGAACTAACTGTACTGCAATTGCAACAAGCCATCGACACGCCACTTGCGATCTGCTTTGCTGTTGCGCTCCGTGCAATCGCCGCAGCTTTCACCTGAAAGAGTAGTACGATCCAGATCCACGCCACACAACGAGCAATTAAGAACAAGGCTGGTATCTTTTTTTGTGGTTCCCCCTAAAAATCGGTGAAAAAATAAACTGAAAATGACTTTATAGTTAATAAGTAATGCAACAGGTTAAAGAGCATACTCCTAAAAGTTAACTACACAAATATTACAGGTGTAGGTTTGGGTTAAAGAAAACGGGCAAAGGTGCTTATTTTAAGAAACTTGTACAAAATTTCCCCCTGCTTCAGTGCCAAATGAAGCCTTATCCGAATAGCCCGCTATTTAATCGCTATCACGCCATAAAACTATAGAGTCATTTTTAGTTTATTTTTTGAGAGTGGTTTGATTCCTCTATAAAAAATTCTTCAAGAAATGGGTAAAACTTGCGTGCCAAAAACTCAAACTGTTCTGCAATTGATTCCGAACTTGTCCTGAATCAATTTTCAGGGTGAACGCCAAGATGCTCCCTGATGGCCGAAGGGACTTTAGCTGATTGCGAGTTAGTTTATGAGGTCGTAAATTATACAGTTAAAAATACAACTTTAACATCGAACGAAATCCCCGTGCTGTATCATGATACTTGTCTAGGTAAACGAATAAGCTTATGTTAGGTTCATTTAGCCTATTTACCTAGATGAGTATAATGCAGAAAGTTTTACTGCATAGCGCTGCCTACAGTAATAATAATTGCGTAATACAAGGTGTTTTAGATTACAAAAATACAGTAATACAGAGGGCATAAGGGAAGGTACAGACATCGTATGGCATAGTGTTCTGCAAATTCCCGCTCCTTTTAACACCCTCGATCTTGGCTCATATAAAGGATTAGTTTTTCAGAATCATAATTAAGTTTTTGCCGACCAATGGTCGGCAAATTGCGATTTTCATAGAGCGATCAGCTACGCTCTTGCGGTTACGCCATCCCTTAGTATAAGCATGAAGTAATTAATGACTGCAAAACTTAAGTATAAAAAACTACAAAACTTTGCTAAATAACTGATGTGCGTGAGCAAAACTATTTACTGGCTGAACTAACTTAGAAACGGCGATCGCTGTTGACTGCGCTGCTCACATCAAAAATTTTGGGTTTCACTGTTCCCTCTGACCCGAATGGCACGCTTGAAAAGGGAAAATCGTTGAGGCAGCTCTTGTGCAGAGGAGCGGAGGAGCAGGGGAGAAAGAAGAAATTTTAGGCATTGCGTTCAGATATTTAGAAATTCCCCTCTGCCCCCTTGCTCCCCTGCTCCTCTGCAATCCCTATGCTGCTTACCTTTCAGCTTAACAAGCGTGCCATTCCCCTCTGACCCCAAACCGATTTGGCTGGTGGTGCTGCAATGGGAAGCGATCGCTGCGCTGGACTATTTAGATATCTGTGGCTGGTGGTGCTGGAATGGGAAGTAATTGCGGAGGTTGAACTGTGATCTCTCTAACAACTAGTAGTTCGCCAACCCAAAATTGCTGGGTGGAGGTCGGCAGAGGAGCAAGGGAGCAGGGGAGCAGAGGAGAGATTTGTACAAGTTCTTTCCCCCTTGCCCCTCCGCACCTCTGCCTCTCTGCTTGCCACCACGCTTGCGTTACCTTGGCAGACTACTAGTGCCTGATTTTTACTACGATTGCGTTTTCTTCCATTCGTCTACTGTTAAGCAAGTTTTCCCAGTGGGTATTAATCCTGTGGTTGCTGACACACCGAAATTTTTCAGCGCATAATTTTCTACTTCTGCATCCTTAAAAGCCTGTTGCACTACCTTTTGCTTCTCTTCTTTTAACAAAACTTCAACTTTTACATTCTCTGGCGTAGGAGTAGTGCCTGTTTTCTTGAGCATGAAATTTTTCACATTGTACAAGCCTTCTTCTCGCGGCTTCCCTAAATTTAAGCACCCTCTTGATTTGACGAATAATCCTGTAGTCCAAAAATTTCTTACAAAGTCCTGTTTGTTAACAAATTGGACTCCATTCGCTCCCCACACATAGACAGGCTGGAAATATCCCTTAGTTGGAGGGATTTTGGTTTCGTTGCACCTTGTTCCGTTTTTGTACGGAGCGTTCCCGTCTCCGCATACCTTCCAAGTTATTCTATATAAGTTAGGTGTCTCTTCTACATATTGCCTTATTTGCTCCTGTACTTCCTTATCTTTTTGGCTTTGCTCATCATCACTTGCCGCCGCATAAGCCTGTTTTAAGTCATTCTCTGCCTGAGCAACCTTGTCCGCATTAGACTGGCAAGCTCCTAAGTATA
Organism: Nostoc sp. C052; assembly: GCF_013393905.1. GTDB lineage: Bacteria > Cyanobacteriota > Cyanobacteriia > Cyanobacteriales > Nostocaceae > Nostoc. Next base: position 188,256 of record NZ_CP040275.1, on the reverse strand, counting down.
GTCCTACACCTATTGAAACAAGTGCTGCAAATATTTTTCTTTTATTCATAAATACTCCAACAAATGATGCGTGAAAATTGTAAGAATTCAGCACCCAGAAGTCAGAAGCCAGAATTTAAAAGCAATGAGGGTATAACTCTTCTATTGATTGAAAAGAATTCACTCTTCTGCAACATTCTGGCTCCTGACTCCTGAATTCTGACTCCTGACTGAAAATTAATTCCCAATTTCCTTGCTTGACCAAATATCTACTTCTAACAAATGCTGAAGTACAAGCTGCAAGTATTATACATATTTCTTCTATACATGCAATCAAGTTTTAACAGTTTTTAGTTATGATGCAAAACATGGTGAGGTATCGAAGGGAAAGTTAAACTCAAGTCGCAAGTGACTTTTTCGCAGTCGCAAGTAAGTTTTGTAACGGGGATTTTAATTAAGCTCTTAACTTAAACCCCCAAACTTTATTAAAGCTAATTTTGACGTTTTACATCATAAAAATAGTCAATAGTCAATCCCCCATATTTGATACTTACTGAAGAGTTTGCACAAATATTTATACTAATCAATGATTAAGGATGTGAGTATATCAAGCACAAAGACTGATAATACAAGAAAGAGATTTTTATCTACGTAGATGATTGCTGTTAGAAATGTTTATACAGTACTACAGTTCTGTTTTTTTCCGTACCAGGGTACGTGGATTTTGGGGTTGACTTATTTAAGAATGTGCCTATCCCTCAAGACATCGTTCAGGAGAACGAAAGCAGATGCGTACTGACTACGGATACCCAGATTTTGCTGCTTCAGCAACAGGAACACTTTTAGCTGAGGAGAAGAATGACAGGGCGAAAAAAGGCACACTCACACTGATGGGTGTGACTGGTGTGTTGATGATAGCAGAGATGTCCGTCCACAATATATTGATGGGTGGATTTATGATTGCGTCTGCCATCGTGATTGCCTTGCCGAAACAGTCACAAGCATTATTTACTAACTTCGATAAACTACAAAGTAAGTATGGAATTAATCTCTATGCAGTGTTATTTGCGCTGTTAGCAGTAATTTGCCTAATTGATTTTGCGGCGGCTCCAGCTAATGCTCAGTTCTTCAATAATGCTCAAACTTGGATGACCACCACTTTTGGTAATGCCGGCAATGGACAAACAGCAGCAGTTATCGCGCTTTTTTTCAATGTATTAAGAGCTTTATTCCTATTATATGTTGGGATCAGTCTAGTTCGGATTATTCAATCTGCCCGGAATGATGAAGACTGGCAGACGCTAGCAAGAACTCCATTAATCATAGTTATGGCAGTTTTTGTTGGAGATTTAATTACTGGTTTGATTGTTCAGGTTTAGTAAGAAAGCTTTTTAAGTTATCAGTTATTGATAAATACGTATTTGAATTAATAGCTGATAACTCTTGATTAAATTCAGTAAATATGTCAAATAAACATGATTTTCGGACAGTAAATCGGATTTTAGGAGAAAGACCAAGACTAGGGCCATTCCCTGCCGATCAAATATTTGCCTGGACATTAATAGCAGTAGTCAATGTATTTATCTTTAATTATCTACTGAAAACAAGTTGGTTGGGTACAGGATTAAGTATTGCTTGGGGATGGGCAACATGGTGGACAATTTCTACAAATAAAGACTTTTTCGGTAAGTTCGTCAGCGTCCCTCGAATTAGTAGGGGATATATGAGACATAAACCAATTCGCACTCTTGCTAACGCCCCGCTCCGCTAACGCAATTCGCAATTCGCAATTTTGAAGATAATTAAATTTCAGTGATTGGTAAAGTTATGCCAAATTCTTCTAAGAAAGTTAAAGATAAATTAGGTAAAGTCGCATTAGAAAAGGAGCAGATTAGTGTTGTGAAAATGCTCACTCCCTTTGAAGATATTATCCATTTAGCGGGTATTTGCGACCTCAACTTAGGAGGTAGGCAGGGCGTAGGCGCATTAATTCTTAAAAAAGGTGAAAATATTCAAATTAAATTCTGCTTTGATTGTTTAGGGATTCATCCGAATTTAGAATCATCGCAAATGCTGCCGATCTTTGAGGGGATAGAAGCGGGGCTAAAAGAAATTCCCGAAGGGGAAAACTTAACAATACATTTAGGTTCTTTTACGTCTGATTATCACCGACAAGAAGAACTGTCCAAGCTAGAGAGTAATTGTCAGATTGACCAATTAAAATTGTTAATACGTAGTGAAAGATTAAGGACTAAAAAACTAACGGAAAGTGGAGCTAGGAAGAATAAGTTTTTGAGACTATGGTGTACTTACACTGTTATTGATGACGATGAACGGTCTAAGGATTTTATAGAATCTCTGATTAGAAAATTAGAAAAGGGCTGGTTTCGCTTTACAGGTGAAATTCACGCCCATAACAATACTAGAATTGAAAATATTCTGCAAAATTCATTTAACGATGGATTTTTACAGTGGTCAGCTATCCTGGGCAACAAGATGAAGTTGGGGATTAGGGTTTTAAGTGCTGAAGAAATTTGGTCAACAATTTGGCAACAGCTTAATTGCTCTACTCCTCCGGCAATCCCTAATCCATTAAAAATTGACCCAATAGATGGAATAGTAGAAACTCAGACGAGCGATTTTCACATCCGCCACCAGATGTTAGAGAATGAGGAGTCTGTACCATTTTTCGATAGAAAATGGGTAAAACTACAAAATAAATATATTGGGGCGCTCAACTTCAGCCAAAAGCCAGGGGGGTGGTATGACGAGCAAGCTCAATTGCGATATCTGTGGGAGTTAATTTCTAGAGATAGTATTTATGATACCGAGGTTATTTGTCAGGTAACAAAGGCAAATCAAACTATCTCTAAAACAAATCTTCAACGCATTACCAAGCAATCAATTACCAGCACTTCTTTATCTACAGAGAAAGGAAATATTGATGTCAAATCAGGCATGAATATTGAAGAAGCGGTAGAGGCGCAGAAGACAATATATAAAGGTAGTGTAGTAGTGCATACCGCAGTTGCTTTTCTCGTCCACCGCCCAACCCCACGGGAATTAGACGAAGCTTGCCGATATCTTGCCAGCTATTTCTTGCGTCCGGCGGTAGTTGACCGGGAGATTGAATACGCCTGGAAGACATGGTTGCAGTGTTGCCCATTTGTTTGGGAGCCGTTGTTAACCAAGCCTTTTAACCGCCGACTGCCATATTTTAGTTCGGAAGCACCAGGGCTGATGCCATTGATCAGGACTGCTACAGGCGATCGCAGTGGGTTTGAGTTAATCGCAGAAGAAGGCGGCACACCAGTACATCTAGACTTGTACCAGAATCATAAGAATTTGGCAGTCTTTGGCGCAACTCGTTCAGGTAAATCAGTGCTGGTGGCAGGTATTCTTACCCCGGCACTTGCACAAGATATTCCGGTAGTGGCACTAGACTATCCCAAGCCAGACGGGACATCCACTTTCACCGACTACACCAATCTGCTGGGTGAAGATGGGGCATACTTTGACATCTCCAAAGAATCAAACAATCTTTTTGAACTTCCTGATTTACGCTCTCTGGATGCAGAACTGAGAAATGAGCGATTGAACGATTTTAAGGAATTTCTCAAATCAGTGCTGATGACAATGGTGATGGGGACGAGCATGATTGGTGTCAGCCCAACGATTACCACCAATATTGAGTCAATCATTGCTTTAGCTTTAAAAACATTTTTTAATGATGATGAAATTAAATCACGCTACAAGTCAGCAATACAAAATGGATTTGGGACTCAATATTGGAACGAGACTCCGACACTCAAAGATTTTTATAATTTTTGTTCTCCAGCTTTCATACAATTAGATTCTATTGCTAGTAAGAGTCAAGAGATTTCCGAAGCCTTAGAGCAAATCAGGCTGAGAATAAATTATTGGTTGAGTACCAGGGTAGGACAATCAATCTCACGCCCATCCAGTTTTAGAACTAATGCCAAATTGTTAGTATTCGCTTTACGTAATTTATCGAGTGAAGCTGATGCTGCCATACTCGCTCTTAGTGCATATTCTGCGGCATTACGTCGTGCATTATCATCAAAAGCTTCGATCTTCTTCCTTGATGAAGCACCAATCTTGTTTCAATTCGATGCTATCGCCTCGTTGATTGGGCGATTGTGTGCCAATGGTGCGAAGTCTGGTATCCGCGTCATCATCTCTGCCCAAGAACCAGAGACTATATATCAGAGCGCATCTGCACAGAAGATATTTGCCAATATCACTACACGTTTAGTAGGCAGGATTCAATCATCAGCCGTTGACCCGTTTATTGTTCGCTTTAAATATCCTATTGAAATCATCAGGGTCAACAGTACAGAAGCTTTTTATCCAAAAAAGTCGGGGATTTACTCACAATGGTTGCTTGATGATAACGGCAAACTCACATTCTGTCGCTATTATCCTGCTTACTGTTTATTAGCTTCAGTTGCTAATAATCCAAACGAACAAGAATTACGCAGTTTGTTTCTCAAGCACTATCAAGATAATCCTCTACTTGGGTTAGTCAAATTTAGTGAGGATTATATCAGAATGATTCGGGGGGAAGAGTTATCAGAATTAGCGAAGAATTTACTTTCAAAATCACATACAAGACAGGTAGCTTAAATGAACAAGCGGACAATTGGGGTAATACTTTCTGCTACAGTTGGCAGTTTCTTTATTGCTGCACCTAGCTATGGCATCAGCATCAACGATTTTTTTAGTTCTATCGTATCGGATCTTCAAGGAGAAGTTTCGGAAATTCAAGCATGGGCCAAGGGTGAGATTAACAGTGCTTGGGGTGACATCAAAGAAAATGCTAATGCGGCAATTGATAGTTCTATTGGACAATTGGGTGCGCCTGACCCAATCGCTTCGGCTGAACAATTGAAAAATACGCTCAAGGATGATTATTCTTATCCTGTCGCCCAAGAAAAAGCACAGAAGCTAGAGCGTGAATTGACGCTTGGCTCGATTGCCAGCGTGATTGGAAAAAAAGGACAGCAGCAAACTCAAGAAAAAATTGATACTACTGCACAAATCGCTAAACTTGCAAAAGGTATTGCTGATGAGGCGCAGAATATGGACGCTTCTCAGAATGTTCTCAAAGCGATCGCGTCTCAGAACGGCTTAATTGTGTCAATGTTGGCACAGCAGCGTACCGATTCTTTATTAGCCCGACAGGACAATGCTTACTCTAACTTGATGCTAACGCAAGTAGCGGAGCATCTTGATTCCCAAAGGCAAAAGGAGAACTCCCAAGAAGATGGCAGATTGTCTCTAGTACATGAAGTCGTACTTAATGCACGGTTAAATGCGACATCTGCTGACGACTAAAGGTTTATGAAGAAGAATTCAGAACTCAGGAGCAAAGCAGGAGTTGCTCCGCCTCCGATCAGAATTGCTGCATTAATTCTGTACGAGTGGTTGATAAATATTGGTCAAAAAAGGATATTAACTATGTACTATTTACTAGCCAAACTAGATGGTGGCGATTTAGCTGATTTAGCAAAAGAAAATTCAGCTTCAGTAGCGAAAGGATTTGACGAATTGTGGGTTAATACTCTTGATGGAGGCGTATACTGGGCAGTTTGTGACGTTGGTGCTTTATTCGCTATAGCAACACTAACTTTCTTTGTCGTTGAATGGACAAAAAAAATGATGGCGGGGGAAGAACAAAGAGCTTATACAGATTTTATTTGGCCGTTAATAGTAATTATTTTGCTATCTAATAACGGAAAAGTTTTAGGTAATTCAACATTAGGAATTAGGAACTATATTAATAATGTAAACAATATAGTTCTTAGTAAGGCGGCGGCAGGAATTGATCTCAAGAAAGCATACGAAAGTGCATTAGGCACTGAAGCTGCACGTAGCGCTATCGGACTAGCTGTTAGTAAGTGCAAAAATTCATCCTTAAGTCAACAAGAGCAGATCAACTGTTTAACAAAAGCGAAGGAAGATTTAACGAAGACATATCCCGATAAATTTAATAAAAATAATGGGGTATTTTCTTGGTTTATCGATGCGATTGATGGTGCTATCGATTCTTACAAGGACGTAGCTCAAGGAAAAGCTACAGTTACAGATGTAATTATGTCTCCCATTAATGCCTTTGTCGGGTCGGCGATAACAGACGTAATTACTATCATTCTAGTCGGGATGAATGGGGCTTATCAATGGGGAATTGAACTGACTATGCTCGTAACAGCACTGCTGGGGCCTGTAGCTGTTGGTGGTTCTCTGCTACCTTACGGAGCTAAATCAATCTACAGTTGGTTAGTAGGATATTTCAGTATAGGTTTTGGCAAGCTCTGCTTCAATATCATTGTTGGCTTCGCTGGGCAATTAGTCGCTGATTCTAAATCTTATCAGCCAATGTTCTTCCTATTTACAATTGGTATAATTGCGCCATTCTTAGCTACAGGTTTAGCAGCTGGTGGTGGCATTTCTGTTTTAGTTCAAATTAATAAAGCTGCTGAAACTTATAGTTCAATTGCCATTGAGGTTGCTAAAGGTGTTGCTACTAAAGGCGGTAGTTTAGTCGGAAAATTAGCTAAATAAAACGTAAGAATTCAGCACTCAGGATTCAGAAGCCAGAATTTAAAAGCAATGAGTGCATAACTCTTCCATTGATTGAAAATAATTCACTCTTCTTCTTTAACATTCTGATTCCTGAATTCTGACTCCTGAATTCTGACAATAAAACCTATGCTGAATCAAAAAAGTAAAACTCAACCCAGAGAACCATTACAACTACTTAGTTACAACAAATACGTGACAACACGAGTTGGAATAATCTCTTTAGTTGGGTTTTCAATGGCGGGATTTTCCCTCTTATTACAATTTCTCAATTATGGGGCAATCAGCATACTAAATCAAAAGCAATTAGCCCTGGTACAATTATCATCAGGTGAGACGATTTCCGCTAGAGCAGTAGACCCTAAAAAGCGCTCTGATGAAGTAATTAAAAAGTTTATTTCTGATACCTTCATTAAGATGTTTAATTGGGATGGAATAGTACAAGTTTTCAATGAAAAAGGTGAGCCAATAACTAAGCAAGATACTGGGGTAGAAGTAGGCAAAATTAATAATAAATCTAATAGTCGAGTCACAAGTAAAGCTTATGATGCTGCCTTTGCGTTGAGTGAAAATGGAGGATTTAGAGCCGCATTTCTGAAAAAATTAGCTTCAATTACTCCCACGAGCATATTTAATGGTGATACGCAAGTATCTTTAATCCCTAGATTTATTTCACAGCCACGGCAACTCAGAGATGGAAAATGGGAAATAGATTTTATTGGGACGCTGGTAACTTTTGAACGTAGTGATAATTCCGGCAAAGGGATTACTTTTAATAAAACCATTACACTTTCATCAATTTCTAATCCAGAGTATATCCCAGCTAATACTAGTGAACTGTCTAAGAAAATTTATTCGGCAAGGAAGGCCGGATTAGAAATTACCGAAATTGTCGATTTAGATTTGGGCAAAAGAAAATGAGTAAAGAGAATAATAAAGAAGGCAGGAGGCAGGAGGCAGAGGGCAGAAGGAACAAGTCAGAAGGGGATTCAGCGCAAAGTGCGGTCTTGGGGTCTCCCCAAGAGGAGCAACTTTGTAAGAGAAACCCCTCCTGTCTTGGAGCCGCTAAACAAGAGTTTAGTGAGGATCTTGAACCCAAGTTCCCTTTGGTCACGGGCAGAGGACAGGAAACAGCATTCCCTTCTGCCTCCTGCCTCCTGCCCTCTGCCTTTCTTGATAAAAATGGGTCTGTATCGACTATAGAGGATTTGCTTGAACTAGATGATGTTAATAAAACTAATGGTAATAAAGCACCAGAACCGGAAAGTTTATTAGTAGCGACTAAGCACACAATTGTCACTTCTCCTTGGTCAAGACTAGCAATAATTGCTGTCCCTTTTGGAGTTGGATTTTTAGCGATATTTTTGATGCTCAATGGCGTTTTCAATCCCGCACCAGCACCAAAGATTGGTCTGAAAACGCAGGAAATACCCACCACTGAACAAGCCCAAGAAAGTGATGATGGAGACGGTGATGCGCGTGCAAAACTCGCTCTGTCGGATCAAGAAGATGAGTTAGGTCGCATTAACAAAAATAAATTTGACCAACCAGCACCAGTACCAGTTTCAGTAAACCAAAAGGTCGTGCCATCTAACCCACCATCTCCACAACCAGCGCCACATTCTGTTCAAAATACACAACCACGTCGCGTAACTCAGACTACTCCACAAGCGATTAGAACCTACACTGAGCCACCAACACGCACGAGTTTTTCTCCAAGAACCTCTATATCTGCACGGACAGTAACGCCCCTAGATCCCCTTGAGCAATTGAACAAACTCCGTGGCATCGGTTCTTACGGCAAAATCGCATACGCCGAAACTAGCACCAGCAAACAATCTTTATTAGATCCGGATCTTTCTCAAACTCAAGCAGTTCAAAATCAACCGAATGAACAAACAGATACAAATAATTTTGACCAAACCACGCCGCAAAACTCAAGCGAGTCGATTGAAAAGATCCGCCCCAGGTGGCAAGCAACTTCTAAAGTTAACAAGATTACTTTAGCTAACAATTATTTACCTCAAGAAAGCCAAATTCTCCAAGGCAAACAAACTCGCTACCTTACCGTTGGCACTTTTGCTAGTGGTGTCCTTGTTACATCTTTAATTCAAGCCACAGTTAATAATTCAGGGCAGACACAGACACAAACACCAACCTCTAATAACACTAGGTCTGTCGCTAGACTGCAAGAGGATTTACGCGATAACTATGGGCAAGTGGCAATTCCTTCGGGAACAATGCTAGCAGTCGAGTTAGCTTCAGTTGATGGCGGCAGTTACGCTGTCGCTTATGTCAGAGCGATCATATTAGATAATACAGAATATCCGATTTCTGCGGGTGCGATTTCCGTGACAGGAGTTGGTGGTAGACCCCTAATAGCTCGAAGATTTCAGGACAGGGGTGGCGAGATTGCCCGTAGTGACTTGTTTGGTGGCGCTGTGTCTGCATTAGGGAAGGTTGGGGAGATTATGAACCAACCGGATAGTGAAGAAGAAATTTCTGATGAATTCACAGGCAGGATTCGCAAACGTAGTAGTGGCAATCAGCGCAATATTACTGGTGCGTTAATGTCAGGTTTTTTTGGTCAAGTTAGTCAAAATCTTAGTCAACGTAATCAACGTACTACTCAAGAAATTACTTCTCGCCCCAATACTTGGTTTATTCCACAGGGAACCAAAGTTACCTTTAATGTAAATCGCTCTTTAGAGTTGCCATGAAAAGCATAATTAACACAGTTACAAGCGGCACTCTAGCGTTGGCTCTCGCCGCGACTCCACTATCCACAATTGCCGCACCAGTCGTTCGCACCATCAAACAAACTCAAGCTAGTGGTACGGCTGCGAAACTACAAACTATCAACGTTTGGAATGGTCACGGTGTAGCAATTTCTTTCTATGAAATTGGCGAGACAATTAAAAAAGTCTGGTTAGATGATCCGTCGCAAATTCTGCTTGACACAGATGGTTGTTTAGAGGGACTGGATCAGAATTGCTCTAGCCCCGGTGCTGGGCTGATTCATCTGCGACGGATCAAGAGAATAAACATTCCCGGAATACCGCAAACATCTACCACTTTGTTAACAGTAATTACGCAGTCATCCTCTGGGGAGCGTAAAGCTTACAGTTTTCGGCTAGCAACAAGTAATGGCACTCCTAAATATAGTCAGGTAACGATCCAGAATGATCTGGCACGAGAACAAACAGCCCCAAAACCTCAATTGCAATCATTAGTTAAAACACAGCAAACAATTAACCAAATTCGAGGCGGTATTGTTGTCGCTATTAAAAGTGGATGGATTCTTCAGCAAGATGAACTACACCAGCGTTTGCAAAAGTTAATTGGTTATTTACAAGCAGGTGATGACATTTCTACTGCTACTAATAAGGCTGATGTCTCTCAAGACTTAGTTAACAAATTAATTGCTTTGAATAATAATTCTGATAACTTAAGACAAGGTAATAGTTTATGAAATCATCTTTTCGCCTCAATGATAACGCCTTACGTTACCTAATCTTTTTTAGTTTATTAGGTAGCTTATTGATTCATAGTTTCATAAGATATGGGCTATTGAACTCTTTAGTAGGCTTTTTGCTGCCCAAGGCTTCAGCACAAGTACCCATTGTAAATTCTCCTAATGGGTTTACTCCTGATTGGTCGCGCTTGCGTTTTAGCGACATGATTATTTCTGAAAGTAACAGTGTTACCTACCCAGGCACAAGAGGTACAGAAACTAGAACCTGGACGGCAGGACAAAGCATTAGCGAGTTTATGGAACTGGGAGATTTTGAAACACCTCAATTAGCAATAGAAAATTTAAATCTCTCAACCATAGCTTCAGTACAAGGAATCAATTTAAGTAGGTTAACATTAGATGATTTTCAATTAACTCAATGGCAGACCTTACCAAATTTGGTCAAAGCCGTTCCTAATTTGGGTAATAGAAATGTTAATAGTGTTATACCTATCCGTGATTTTGCTAGAAGATTTGGCATTAATGGCAGCACAATTGCTAATCTCAGCCGCTATGAGAATTTAAGTAATGTTCAACTTGGTCGAGTAATTAATTTAAAAAATTATCCTTTGACATCCATTCCTAATATCCAGAACACATCTATTAATCGATTTGGGAATTGGCAAGACTCCAGAATTGATGGTGTACCAGGATTATCAACACTCACCTGGGATAATTTACCGGGGTTGAGAACACTTGACCTTTCATTTGTTGCCAAAGTTGATCTGCCATTGGGAGATATTGAAGCTAACCGTACCCGTTCCATATCTGGTAGCTACCAAGATGGCTTTAATGTTCCCTGTCTACAAAATAATTGCGCTCATACAGAAATGTCCGGCATTGGTGAGACTACTGGAACACAGTGGATATCCGGGAAATTCCAAAAGGTTAATGGTGGATTTGGCATTTTAAAAGCTCTTAATGATGGTAAAGAGCCTACTGGTCGAAACCCCTTTGGTTCCAGCTTTAAGCAAGTTGTTTGGAATATTTATGAAGGCAGTGGAAAGGTGGAGACTACTATGTTCTTCCGTATTTGTAAAACCATCCCTTTCATTGGTCGCACTTGCAGTCCATACTTCATAGGGCCTGTACCTTTTATTGAGTACCAAGAGAAAGACCCTATCGTTCTTGGTCAACCCAATTCTCTACCTTAAAATGAGCAAATCTTTCAAAATAAATAACGCTAATCCTCAAGGATTTCGATTTGAGCAATTACAAAATCATAATGACGCAATTGGCAAGTATACTCACTCTCTTTTCACCCCCAATGGACTAACAGTTTTGTCTTTACTGGGTGCTTATATTTTGATGAGGGTATTTTTTGGCGATGGTAACAAAAAGAAAATCGCTACCAGTTATTGGGGTAGTGGTAAAGAAACTGCTACTGCTCAGAAAAAAGCCATCTTGCAAATTGTCAATCCCCAATGTGATAGTGCGGCACTTTACATTGGTAAGCATCAGGGAAAAGGTGATGGCACTACTTTCTATATCCCTGATGTGCAAAGAGGTACAGCAGTTATCGGCGCTCCCGGTAGTGGAAAAACATTCAGCGCCATTAACCCGATGATTTACTCAGCAATTGATCAAGAATTTCCATGTATAGTTTATGACTTTAAATACCCTTCTCAAGCGAAAGTTGCTGCCTACGCCAAATACAAGGGCTATGATGTTCACATCTTTGCACCGGGATTCCCTGAATCTGAAGTCTGCAATCCTTTAGATTTTCTCCGGGATAGTAGTGATGCCGAATCATCCCGACAAATTTCAACCGTCATCAATAAGAATTTTCGACTTCTGGGCAATTCAACTGAAGATGGATTCTTTGGCCCATCCGGTGATCAGCTGACTCAGGCAATTCTAATGTTAGCTAAAGAGTTCGGTCAATTCGCGGATGTTATGACTTGCGCCGCGATACTTTCTAGCGAACTTATGGTCAAACGCCTGATGGCTGCTTCTCTCAATCCTTGGGTAAAAATTGCCTTTGGGCAACTGTTCAGTTCTGCTGCATCTGAAAAAACTGTTGCAGGCATTGTTGCTACCGCCAGTATTATGTTCACTCGCTTTATGGCGAAAAACACACTAGGCTGTTTCATCGGTAAGACAACTTTACCTTTGGAAATTAAAGGAAAGCAGATGATTATTTTCGGGTTAGACAGAGAACGCCGAGATGCAGTAGGGCCCCTAATGACCAGCATTTTACACATGACCATCGCCCGTAACATTGCCAAAAAGCGACTTGATCCATTAATCGTTGCATTGGACGAATTACCTTCAATTTACTTACCTGATTTATATAGATGGCTGAATGAATCTCGTTCTGAGGGCTTCTGCGGTATTATTGGCTTCCAAAATATGGGGCAGCTTGAGAAGAACTACGGTAAAGATATCGCTAAGGCTATCCTTGGCGCTTGCAGCACTAAGTTTATATTCAATCCTGGTGAGAACGAGTCGGCGCAATTATTCTCCAACTTTTTGGGTGATGAAGAGATTAAGTACAAGCAAAAAAGCCGTTCTACTGGGGGTAAAAATAATAGCACGAGCATCAGCGACCAAGAGAAAACGAGAAAGCTTTTTGAACCGGCTCAATTTCTGAAGTTAATTGCTGGTAAATGCGTTTTCATTAACCCAACTTATGCTAATAAAAAAGAAGGTTCAGTTCCACTGTTGAAAACTATTAAAATTTCTCAGACTCTCAAAAATATTGAGAAATACAATCAAATTAAATGGGCGAGAATTGTTAGTTTACTAGCTAGGAGAAGTACGCAGAAATTTCCCTCACAGCAAGATTTAGCTTTACGAGTTAGGCAAGTTGAGTTACGCTTTCCCATTCCCCAAAATCCTCAAGCGGTTTCTAATAATCCCGGTCTGACATCAAAAAACGTTGGCAGTATGGTTAATCAAGACCAAGTTCCTTCTGATATCGGGTTTTAATATTATGAAAATGACTATTGAAGAATTGAAGATTGATAATTTTGAATTAATTAAAACTTTATCTCAACAGTATATTCTCGCTAATGGTAGTTTCATTGACATTAATATTCCTCCAACTCAAATCATTGATGATTTTAATACTTTGTCTGGAACTAGACCAAGACTTAAGAGTTTGGGAATATATATTGTTATTAGTTTAAAAAATATTTATATTAACCTAAATCAACAACTATGTATTCAAATTGTTAATCAATATATTCACGGTATTGGCTGGCATGATTTGCAGTACATTTGTTTTTTTGATATTAATCCAAGTAATGTTTACATTCATATTGTTTTTAATCGGGTTACTCCAGAAGGTAAGCTCATTGATATCAAATACTTGGGGGCTAACTGGCAACAATATGAGGTTTTACGTCAATCTTGTTCTCGGATCTTAGAAAACCCTGCTAATAATAAATATTTGCAGATCCGCTGCAACTGTTGTTCTTAAACAAGAGTACAGCACAAGGCACAGTATATAAATAACTAACAAAAAATATGTTTGATGAACGACATTTGCAACTCACTTCTGCTTACGCTAGAGCTAGTCAGCATTTTATTAGAGCTTTTATTTATCCTTTAGGAGAGTTTATTTATAAATCAATCGAATCAGCTATTGATCTAAAATGTCGAATCGAAATAGGGGAAGAAACTTATTTTCTTACTCCTGACGAGGATGGTGGGTGGAAATGGTCTAAAAATAACTTTGAAGGTGTAACAGATGAGTCAATAGAACAAGTAGAAGAGATGATGGCATATTTATTGCCTAAACTTCTCCCCGGTAGTAATGATATAACACCATCTAATTTCCCTCATGATCCTGATTTACCTCCAGTTTTACCCAACCCAAATTTTCCCAAAAACCTTCCTCCTTCGGGTACAGTTGTTGACTTTTTAAATATACAAGTTGAAAGCAATAACACTCTGGAATATCAATATTTTACAAACAGAAATGATTACGTCACGGATGCAAGTGAAATCAAAGATATGTCATTTGTGGGGATTGTAGATAATTCCTCCATTTTAGAAGAAGATGTTGTGCAAACGAATGACATTCGTGAAGACTATGAGCAGAGTGAAGTGATTAATTCTCATGAAATTGGCGATAAGCATTTAACAGTAGAGTTGATTAGCGACCATAAAATCCCAATCAGTAGTGAAAAACTTAACCCACAAAATACTCAACATATCCCTCATCACCCAGAACATATTGATCCGCAACATTGGCACGAACTCGTAGTAGGCAGCGCGATCGCACCAGATATTGCACATCTCAACTTCTCTAGTCTTCATTTTAGCTATGTCGGTGGGGAACATGAAGCTTGGGAACGGCTGATGATCAGCGACAAACTCTCACGTACAAATACAGGTAGCCTCTCTATTAGGCTTTTAGAACTCTATTCCCATCTAGATGCAGGTGGCTGGTGGTGTAATTCAGGAGTAGACCCGCGCACATTTGCTAATCTTACCCCTGGTGAGCAACCTCAAATTAAAGAATGGGGATGTTATAAGCCAAACCGCCCCAGACCCAAAACCGTGAAAAAAGATGGGTTCACTGTTGCGGTTGAAGGCAAGTTCATTAAATATGAGCATCCACCATCAGTTGATTTGAGTATTTTCTTGCTAGATGTCCCAGGCGTGATTGCCCAAAATATTTACTCAAAAGCTGGAGTAAACCCCAGCGATAGCGATCGCTTGAATGGTTTTTGGTATTGTGTATATAAACACAATATCCCACTCGTCATTACAGAGGGGGCGAAGAAGGCGGCTAGTCTGTTAAGCCAGGGTCATGCTGCCATCGGGCTACCGGGAATTTCCTCCGGCTATCGCTCACCTAAAAACGAGTGGGGCAAGAAAATTGGTGATTCCTATCTGGCTGATGAGTTAGCTGTTTTCGCAACTAAGAGTAGAGAAATCAAAATCTGCTTTGATTATGAAACGAAGCCTGAAACTAAGCTCAATATCCAAAGAGATATTTGTCAGACAGGAAGCTTATTACAAGAATTAGGTGCTGTCGTTAAAGTAATAACGCTGCCAGGGCCGGATAAAGGTGTAGATGATTTTATAGTTTCACAAGGAAAAGAAGCTTTTGAAAAGCTATCTGCCGGGGCTATATCTCTAGAGTCATGGCATCAAAATCAACTTGATAGTTTACGTTTTACTATCAAGCTCAAGGATGGCACAGTCAAAAAAATTGATCAACAAAAAGGAGACTCTACTGTGATAGATGATCCCGAATTAGAAGCAAACATTGGTGTATTTAAAAAAAGTCGTGCTAAATCACCTATTGACCCTGGTTCACAGATTATAGATATAAAAGTTATTGATTCAGACATTATCCATATAGATGTTGCCCCTGAGCCAGCCCAACCAACTGAAACTCCTGTAACTAGTTCTTCTTGGGCTAAAAAAGAAAATGTTACAGTTTATGAGCCTAATTTTTTTAGAAAGCGCCTAGAAGCTAGCGAGAATAAACAAATAGCTTTTGCTGCTTATACTTTGTTAAAAAAATATGGTGTTGAGGCTAAAGATGAACAACAGCAGACCAGTGGCAAAATCTACCATGCTGATGCTTTTGTAATCAAGAATCATGGTGCTGATAAATACAGTATCTCTCGTCGCCATGATGATGTAGAGTTAATGACTTTTCAAGCTGATAAATGGGGACACGTAGGCAATATTAAACTTTCTTACACAGAAATAGAGTCTGAGCCAAAAATTTGGGGAGAAAAACAAA
Organism: Nostoc sp. C052; assembly: GCF_013393905.1. Classification (GTDB taxonomy): domain Bacteria; phylum Cyanobacteriota; class Cyanobacteriia; order Cyanobacteriales; family Nostocaceae; genus Nostoc. Next base: position 172,450 of record NZ_CP040275.1, on the reverse strand, counting down.
TTAACATTCTGCCTATTGAAAGGCAGGAGTTTTTGTTAGTGGCTGACTACCTGAAAGCTGGGAAAGAATTGCCCTCTGTTGATGAAGACCCTCGCAAAATAGCTTCTGTCGTTGGTTCAGTCTCTCCTAAAGGCACACACAATATTTTAGAAAGTTTCAAAGAAAACGAGGTATTAAAAATACTCACACAAAGTATTACTAGCTTCGAGAAAGATGACTTAACCTTGGGCAATTACCGGATTATTTTTCGGCAAACCAGTGACAATACATCTACTCTGCAATTACTCAAAACTGAACACAATGGTACAAATCGGGAAGCTGTTCGCTTTCAGTTTGAGAAAACTGACACTGGTATGACTCATCAAGTCCAAGCGATGGCTATCACTGAAGCTGATTTGGAGAAGTTAAGACTATTGGCTCAAAAGCTGCATATTAATTACAAAGCAATGTTAGGCAACCCGACAGATACCCGTGACATCGACTTGCCCGTTCATCCCGAAATTACCCGTAATTTAAACGATGATCAGTCACACCAATCTACTCAATCTACGCCCAACGTACCAGATCGCAAGACACAATCAAATCCACAAGGAGTAAGCTCTAATTCTCCTTCTGCAAAACAACACAACGCTGTATCACACTCAACTACACCAACACCATCACAACCAACAAAACGACCCAAACTTTCTTCTAACTTAGATAACGCTGTGCTACCACTACATCCAGTTTTGAAACAGTATTGGGAGCAGTTAGAAAAAGATGGTTCAAGTCATGAGACTGTAGCGCAAGGACATTTAGAATTTCAATCTAAAATTCAGCAAACTGGAAAATTAACTGTTGGTGAACAGCGTGAACTCTACCAGCAGATTCAAAATCTTGCCTGGAGCGAGATAAATCACAATGGGTGTACTAATATTGTGCTTCCACCATTAGCCCACATTGTTAATGATTTGCGATCGCAGGTTCAAAAAGAAGCACAGCCACAGTTTTCTTCTGACCCAAAACGTGATACACCCGTGTCTCTCCATCCTGACATCGCCTCTCATTGGCACGATTTAGAAACGAATAAAACTTGGTCTAGTGTTGCCAATCAGTACAACAACCCAAAACGTGAAAAACTTGTCTTAACTGGCAAGCTGACTATTGGAGAGCAACGTGAACTTTACCAAAAAATTCTACTTCAAAGTCAATTCGAGCAGCAGAACATTGGGCAAACTGATATTTCTCTTCCTCCTTTGAGTGATGTGATTCAGGATTTGCTCAATTCTCGTAGCCAGGTTATTAACAATACCTATACGCCCAAGGTTGAAGTACATTCCCAAAAATCTCACACTCAACAACGTACTACTAATTCACAGGAATTAGAATTGTAATACCTATGCAATCTAGCTCAGTGGCACAAACCATCACTATCATCAACCGCAACAGTGGCTTTTCTGACAACCAAATGGCCTACAGACTGGCGCTGATGATGGAGAAACACCCACCCTCACCGTCAATAACCCTCGCACTAGACACTACAGAGCGCGAAAATATTATTGGTGAGGTGAGAAATACTCTATCTCTTACGCAAAATGCTCAAAGTACTGAAGATTACAGGCAATCCCTTAAGGAAAAATACTACCAAGAGTACGCTCAAAAATTTGGTTTAAATAAATCCGAGGAAACGCCTGATATAGATAACTCAACAAGAGTTGAAGATTTGATCAATGAAAAGAAAAAGACATTCTTGCAGCAGATATTAGAAACTAAAGGGCGCAAACTGCCTTTTGTTGACAGCCAACAGTCAAAATCGCTTGAGAGTGAAAATGATGAGGTTGCTAAAAAATCTCTGATTCCGGCGCTGATGAATATTATCGTTACAAAGGGACAAGATACTATTGGCGGTCGAGTCTATGAAGGCATGGCTTATCAATTAAATTTGTTGATGAGAGAAGGTATGCAGCGTCTGACTGTTTGGCGCAAAAGTGATAATCAATCGGCTTTTAGTGCTTATAAAGTAGATGATAACGATGAATACAAAGTAATACACAATCACCTTTCACCACAAGAAACACAAAAGCTGATCAACTTTGATATAAGAGTGCAACAGCAACAGCAACAGCCACCGCAAAAGGAGCAATCTCCCGACGGCCCAGAGTTAGACTAACTAAAATACCCGACAAACAACCCAAGAATATAGGCACTTACTAAGACATATCGCTTAGTCACCCGCTCGAATTGTGACCAGGGTGAGATGATGACAGCTAATACTATGTAAAACAATGCTTGTAAAAAATCGTTGTGCCCCAATTTAATGATTGCCGCTATCATCAAAGCCACAAAAATTAGAAATTCCACTCCTGTTTCGATTCTGTCCCAAAGTTTTACATCATATAGGTAACGCATCTTGTAACCTCTGCGACTTGGGCAACATCCTACCATCAACCCCATAGATCCCGTCATCTTTGTAAGGAAATATAATGGTGAATTTAGTTCCTTGTCTAACTACCGAGTTTACGCTTATCCTCAAACCATGAGCATGAGCCACACATAAGGCGATGTACAGTCCGAGTCCCATCCCTGATTGATGTAATAAATTGCTATTTGGCGTTCGCCATAATGGGATAAATATATTAGAAATTTGTTCGGCAGCAATCCCACAGCCAGTATCTTCAATCTCAATGGCTAAATCATCTTCTTGATTGAGCAGCCTTAAAAATATATCTCCGGCAAGAGTGTACTTAATAGCATTTGTCACAAGATTACACAGCATTCTGTCAATACTTATGCTGTCACCCCGTACTTGCGTTCCATGCTTGTAGGATGATTGAATTTCATAGTGAAGATTCAAGGAATGATACTGCGCTATTGGCTTGAATCGAGAAAAAGTTGTTTGTAAAAAACTTAACATATCAAACTGCTCCAGTGTTACTGGATTTAGTTCAAAAAAAGCAGTTCTTTTAGATTGAATCAAACTCATCCCTCGCTCATTCGTTTGTTGTAAAGCGATCAGCAACGGTTTGATCTCTTCTAAAGACTGTCCATAAGCACCATCAATTATTTGATTCAAAACTAACGATGCTCCTTGATAGTTGTTTGAAACATCGTGTAACAAACCTAATATGCTTAAAACTTCCTGTTGCATAACTATGTTTCCAACGACAGATGGTATTTTGGCTACTTTTATGAATAAATCCTAATTATGTCTATAAAGTTTGAGAATGCTTTTATTTTAGTTATAAAAAAATTATCCAATCCAACTTTAGTACTAAAGTTTCTTTCATTTACCTGGAAAGATTTTTGATTACTTATATTTTATATGACAGACACAAAAAGTAAAAGACTTAACACCAATAACTATGTTATAAATATTGAGTCATCTTATAATCGAAGTGATCTATGATTCGATTAGCGCTCATTGAGGATGAAGAACTTATTAGGTTGGGGATCACTACTGCTATCAATCAACAACCAGACATGGAAATGGTCGGCGTTGCTCGTACTGGTATTGAAGGGATTAATTTAGTTAAGGAATTAAATCCCGATGTGATTTTGGTGGATATTGGTTTACCGGACATATCTGGGCTAGAAGTGATTAAAGAGGTCAAACTCAATAGCAACACTAAAGTTGTTGTTCTTTCTTCCCATTCTTCTCAAAGCACTGTTCAATCAGCTTTAAATGCCGGCGCTGATTCTTACCTTCTCAAAAAGAACAATGTTCCTCTTTTGTTAGAAGCCATAAAAACAACTTTTTATGACCATCAGTGTTTTTTTGACCCTTATATCAGCCGACGGAATTTTTGTCAGCAACAGAAAATCAAAGGTAAGACTTATCAAGATAATCTCACTAATACTGAAATCCAAATTGTTTCTTTGATGGCAGTCGGTTTTTCTAATAAGCTGATTGCCGAGCAGTTATTTATTACTGAAAGTACTGTCAAAGGGCATGTTAACAAGATTTTTGCGAAGTTGGATGTCAGCGATCGCGTCAATGCTTTGATTGAAGCTAGTAAACTTGGCTACATCGAACAAGATTACCTTCAGGTAGGTTAGCTACTTACCTACTTGAATTAAACAATAGCCTTGGGTTTTACTCTGCTGTGTTTGACAGGCTTCAATTGCTGCTTGATTCTTCAAGATTATTTGATACATTTGCTTACCCTCTTGGGATTTTGCCCATTGGAGAATCTTTATATCGTTGCGTGAGACTACTACTGACTGATTCGTTCCTATATTTTGCACCAGATTCCATGTGGTCAGCGAACCCAGCAAGGTACTGCCAGCCGCGACTAATCCACACACAAGAGATACTGTCCCCAATCCCCAGCCTGCCTGCACTTTCATGCCTGTGTCGGTGGGCTTGCTTTTTTTGATCTCATCACGCACGGCACTAGAGACAACTGTATAATGCATTGACTCGGCTTGTTTGCTTGTCTTATCCAGTTTTTGGTCTATCAGTGCTGCCCACGCTTCTATCATTGCCTCCATTCTTGCCTGGAGGTCTATGATCGTTTCTTCATATCTGCCCAGTGTCGCCATCATCCTAAAAACTGGATCGTCTGGTGTAATTCCTAGTTGATATGCCCCTTCAACTATGCGTTTTTGTTCTGATGGGGAATAACCTTGTAATGTGTCTTGTAGTGTCATCAATCAAGCCCTAGATATTTAATAGCCAAATTGTTATTCATCACTGAATGACGAAACTTTTTAATCCACTGAAAAATGAAGCTTCTCCAAAATAAAATTATTGAGAGATCCTGGCAGACTTGTGAATATGGTTTATCAGCCTTTTCCATTGCTTGATAATGATTCCGATGTAGAGCCATTAATTCTACTTCTGTCCCTCCTATGATTAACAGCTTTTTCCGCATCTTCTCCTCATATTCTCTAAACTCTGGCGCAAAATGGTAATTTTTCACTACCACGTAGTTAGCGTTAGTGGTCGCGTTCTGGATGATTGCATTTAAGTAATATATACAGTCTTCCCTGTGAGAAATAGGTTGAAGAAATGTTAAATTCCAACCAAATTTTACTACAACCTCAAATAAGCTAGCACTCTCGATATATTGAATTACTTTTTCAATATCTTGTCCGGGCATATCAACAATTATCACATCTAACTCAGGATGATTTAAGTCATCTGCTATTGCATCAGCATCGTCATTTGATAAATCAAACTTCTTAATGGTTGCTATATGTTCATAAGCCTGAAATACAGGGAATGATTCTTGGTTATAAACCTTTATCCGTTTTCCTTGTTGGGCTAACATTTCTAGCAATAGCTTGATAACTGTAGACTTACCTACCCGCGCATCTCCTACAGTTATAATTATTCTCTTTGACATTCTTATTCCTATTCAGATAAAATCTTCTCTATGCCAAATAAATCTTTGATTGGCTTTATTTGCCCTTGGAAGTTGTTCAACCAGCTTAGGATTCTCCCAAATACAGACGGATATTCATCTTGTTCAATCCCTTGTCTAAATGTCATGTTTTTAACATCCAAATAATCGTAAGACTTTTTCGCTAACTTTGGCATAGTTATACTTGTGAAAGTATGACTTTTTGCTTTTACTTGCTGCTCTATTTCTTTTATTTTTTGCGAGTTATCATAAAAATTAAATTGTTCTACCTCTCCGTAAAACAAATTTTTTACTATTACATAATCAACATTATCACCACAGTAACTATAAAGTTCTAATAATTGATTTATACAATCAACTATTGTACTTATAACTACTACTATAGTTACCCGCATTTGACATTTATCATTTACCACGCCTAAAAACCCCATCTCTTTTATTAAAATTTTTAGAGTTGGTAGAAATTGTGATGGCGTTTCTAGTAGTATCAAAGATTGTTCCTCTTGATTCTCCCCCGATTCTTTTGGTTTGGGATACACTAATTCTTTTAAATTATCTACAAATTCGTCTAATTTATCTGAGTTAGATATATCTAAACGTTGAATGTTTGCAGATGTTTCATAAAATCTGATCAAGTGTGGATTAGAATTATCCGCGTCTAACCCGACAAATTTTACTGTGTTATCTATGTAAATTTGCGCTAAACCTCTGGCAAAGGTTGACTTACCAACACCTCCTTTATCTCCTGTCACCATTACTAATCTTCTTAGTTGTTGTGGATTATTTTTATTGTTGTTATTCCCATTGTTGTCTGTGTTTGCCGAATTTTTAGGCTTTGTATTAATAGGGGATTTCCCCGTTGTATCGCTAGATAATGGCTTATTTAGCTCTGTGTTACTAGTGCTTATTTCTGGCAAAGTGCTATTCATATTTTGGTTGTTTTGTTCACTGTGTAAAGTTGTCATTTTCTTTGATTCTTTTTAGAATTGACTAATTGTTTTACAGATACTGTCTTTGAAATATCGGTCGGATTGTAATACGTACCCAATGCAGAAATTTATTAATCAAGTCCGCTTTTACAATCGTCTTTAAGGTATTGATGGCTGTAAAATTTAAAGTTTTTACTTTTACTACCTCTTCTTCAATAACTACATAACGTTCTTGACTGTGAATATTTATCAGTACTACCTTTTTGTTATTCAGTTCTGCTGCAACGATGTTAAACACATCTTCGGCAAATATCTCTAGCCCTAATGGGGTAGAGATTACCCGCACCGTGCTACCTAAAGGGTGATCAAATTCCCAATATGTCCATACTCTTCCCATAAATAGATTGCCATATTTGATTCAACACATGAAGCTATTTAGGTACTGTTTTTTTCAGTACTATAGTTTCTTGATTTTTAAAAAATACGTTATACAATTACTAGCGATTATTTTTGGTTTTCAAATAATTGCCGCTATAAATACCAATATTATTCTTAGGCAAAACTGATAACGGTTGAATGTTAAGTCGATCGCCAACCTTGATATTGGCAGCGCCTTTTACTAGCTCTAGCACTTGGGAGGCAACTTTCCCCTTGTAGATGGGACAAGGGGTTTTGTAACACGGTTGGGCATTGTAAACCGCAGTTGTCACCACATTATCCTTAAGATAAAAGATGTCTAATGGAAAATTTACCTTGTACATCCAGAAAGGCACGTCGTAAATTTCTCTGCCAAGGTTGAATAACATCCCGTAGTCGCCGTTTAAGGATGCTCGAAATTTCAGCCCTTTCTCTAATTGCTCTGGTGTAGAGGCGACTGAGAGCTTAAATGTGCGATTGCCTTTCGTGAGAAGGTGCGTAACTGGTAAATCCTGGGGACGAGTTTGGACGTAACCCAGCGCCACAGTGCCAATGATAATTAATACTCCAGCAACAGGGCCTAGTATGTTCAGTAACTTGAAAGCAGCAACATATAAATCCTTTTCAGAATTAATTTTTAAAGTTTTCATGTTTCACCAAAAATATCAACATTGCCGAGACTATATATAGATGAATCAATCGGGCTAGATGGAAGGCCATGTAAAGCCGCAATGTTACGCATACTTTCAACTCGGTCAGCTTCGCGGATGGCCAGAGGATTCATACTCTGCCTTGCTGCCAACAATGCCGACAATGTAATCTCAAGTGATGGCAGTTCGCTAGCTGGTGCAACATCATCACCAAACATTTGACAGAAAGTAGAGACGGCGGCACGTTCAACAATGGCTTGAATCTCCGCCCCGACACATCGCTGCGTGGCTTTGAGTAACCTTTTCCATTCTTCTTCGCTGTACCCATCGCCCCCGTTACGAAAACGAGCATCGAATTTAGCTAGATGGATCTTGAAAATTGAGTGGCGTTCGCCGTAATTTGGGAGATCCACCTTGAAAATCTCGTCGAAGCGTCCACTTCTGGTAAGCTCTGGTGGTAGCCATTGAATATTGTTAGCCGAAGCGATAATTAAAACCTCACTAGTACGTTCTTGCATCCAGGTCAAAAGCATACCAGCTAGGCGTTTGGATAAATCATCATCCCCGGCAAATCCTTTGTCGAAGTCGTCCAAATACAGGATTACACGGTTAATTCGGTCTACCAGTGCGAGTAAATTCTTGAGCTTATATTCAGCCAAATTACCGTAACTGCGGAAACTCCCCCACTCCAAAATAATCAGAGGTAGCCCCAATTGTGCAGAACTTGCTTTAGCGGAGTAAGATTTTCCTGTTCCCGGTGGGCCGATTAGTAAAATCCCCTTGGGTAAGCGCAGATTATACGCTTTCGCCAATGAGGATAGAAGGCGCTTATAAGTTTTAAACGCTTGCTGGATAAGTTCTAAACCACCAATGGGTGTGCTTGGAGGTTGAAGGAACTGAATATTATAAATTCGCTTAAATAGGTCAATTTTGTAAGCGGACAGTCTTTCTACTAACTCATCCGGTGTAATTTCATCAACAATCGCCTGTCGAATGCCATAATCGATATCTGCTAAGTACATCCCTAAGCCAGCGATCGCCGTCGCATGAATATCGCTATGACTGTAATCCGGTAATACTTGAGCTAAGTAACTGCTTATTTCCTCTATAGCTGGCAGTTGTTGAATGACTGTCGGAACTTCGGGGGCAATGTCAGATGACACGGTGGCGTTTGACCCTAAGAGAATCGCTGCTTTGTTAGCATTGCAATTGTACAGCTTCAGGTTAATGAGGGCTGACTTAATCCACTCGGAAGTCAGAAAGAAATCGGGGTCAGTGGTAGCTTCGCCCAGCCAAGGGAATATGCCTTCTAATATCAGGATTCCTTGTAAATCGGTAGTTTTCCAGAATCGCAGAATTTCAAAGTAATGTTCGCGTCGATTCTTGGCGATCGCTTGATACTGGTCAACTCTTTGTAAAGTTAATCCCTCCTCATTAGTAGATAACTGGTGCAGTTGGTCATCTTCCAGTGTCCACAGGTAACAGTTAATGTCCAGGCGCTGGCATTCACTGGCTAGATTGATGAGCAGCCTGACCCTTTCTTGCAATGGAGACTCGACAGCAATCAGCTTATTGTTAAGCTTAATTAATCGAAATATTTGTTTAATTAACTCATTATTCATTAGGGCTTTAGTTAAATTTCACCCCAATATTATTGATAGCTAAAACTCTTTACTAGCTACTTTGGTACTGAAAAAATCGGTACTAGAGGAGCTTGACTTTTTTGCAACTATAGCTCTAATTCCTCGTGTTTTTGTTGTGAATAACGTTGTTGCAATTGATGGGAGAAATTGATTAACTGCGTATTCCAATCCCGACTTTCGCACTTGAGTTGAGTCGAGTGTGGCAGTAGTTCTTTAACAGCCCGTGCCACTGTTGATTGACTAAAAGCTACCTGTACACAAGGAACATTACGTAATCTTTCAACAGGTAAATTTGAAGTGTCATCTACTGCCATGTAAACTGTTCTGTTTTCTGGTATTCCTTTAACCTGATATTCCAGCATGGCTACTGAAATGGTGTCAATGGGAGAGTCAGACAGTACGACAGTACTAGTTTGTTCGCTAGGCTTTTTCCCTAAAGTAAAGTAAAACCAGCTATCACGGCGAACTGTACCTAATTCATAACCAGAGAATTTATTGGTTGTACCTTCTAAGAAAGCCCCTTTGGTCTTTCCGTCGAGATCCCGCATCACAAACACAACATTTGCTTTTGAGTCGGCATAAACTAGCCCCTGTTTATGTAACATTTGTACGCAATCAGAAGGTATGCCTCGTTTTTGTTTGAGGTAATGTTCAACGACTGACCAATTAGCTTTATCCTCAACAGGTGGGGTGAATTGGGGTGCTGGTTGAGTTTGGATAATGTCAGCCGTAACTTTTTGAGCATGAGCGATCGCTGCACGTTTTGCGCCGACTTCACCAAATCTTTCCCCGATCCATGCGATCGCAGTTGTTTGGTTGCATTGATTAACATGCTTGACTAAATCAATAGCACTGTTACCCCCTAACGAAGAACCATTGCTAAAGTCAGTAAATTGAGAGGCATCTATATTAATGATGTGGTTTCCTCCTACCCATTCATTCCCTTTACGCCACAGTCCCAACTCCCAAGCAACATCATCCAAAGCTAAATCAGTTGACCATTCGGTAACTTTTTTTATTGATTGATTATCTTGCTCCAATTGCTCTATCCGCCGCCGTAATTGGTCATTCTCAAGTGAGAGAGCTTTGGCTGTAGCTTCCATTTCCTGTTTACGTTGATTCGCTCTGTCTCGGTCGGCAGCTTTGGCCTTCAATTGCGCTGCACTTAGCTCATCAACTTCTAAGTCACGCCCCTCCTCCACAATGCGGTAAAAGTCTTTGATGTCCTGGTGCTGGGCTTTGCTTCCTCTAATCCCACGCTCCAACCCAATTAACCGCATTGTCTGGTAGTACGAATCCTGAAACTCATGAATTTTCTGCCGTCCGTCAAAGAAATGATTGCACCGTAGCTGTCCCTCATCATCCAAAGGCACAAAATAAGCGTGAATATGGGGTGTGGCTTCATCCAGGTGTAACTCGGCGCGGACAATGCGATTGCCATATTCATCCGCTAACCACTGGTGAGTCGCTTCTAGCCATTCATCCAGCTTTTGTGGTTCATAGTAACCGGCTTGAGTGGGGCAGTTGGGACGGAAATAACTGGGCGATGCACTTAAGAGTAACTCCACGCAGTACACCGCATCAGTGCGAATCTTCCGCTTTTGTTCATGCTCGGCAATTTTGGCTAGCACCAAATCCTCTAGCCGTTCCTCTGGATCAAGACTACCGATGAACCGAATATTTTTTTGAGTGGGGTCAGCGTTTGGCGTTTCTCTTTCTCGTGCAGTGTGAGATGCACTCCCTGATATGTTACCCCGCTTTAATTTTTTTAATCGCGCGATCGCGTATGCCATTTTTTATCTACACTAAAATTTGGAAATACAAGTTTTTGGGCTGACTGACTGAGAAACAAATATTACTCAAATTATTGCTGTTTTTTCTCGGTTTCACGCCACTTTTTCAGCCAAATCGCTCAAATGCGAAAATGGGCAAATAACCGTAGTAAGTACGACTATTCTAAGCCGCCCTACAGCATTTCTGGGGCATTTCTCCCGCTATCCCTAAGATTCCCTTAGTAATATAGTCGCTTTGGGTACAATATTATCCTAAGTAGAAAGTATTCTATTTTCTAGGTTTTGGACTGAAAAACCACGTAATAGCAAGGCTTTCAGGCTATTTTACTGTCAATAAGTCTTAATTAATGACAATTAATGGACTGCTCACAGAATTTTTCGAGATTACTCAAGAATAAACTAACTGCTCACGGATTTTTTCAGGGATAACTCAAGAATAAAATGGTTGATAACGGAATCTTTCAGCAGTCGCTCAAAGTTAATCATCGCTAAATTGTAATTTTTAGTAGTGTTTCGTAGCACAAACAGAAAAAAACTGCTTTTTTGAAGTGGAATTGCAACAAGGTTGTAGTACGCATTCTCAATAATTTTGAAGTTATTGAGAATAAAAATGGAGTAAAAAAGTAGCTCAAAAGCAATACTGGCAAGGCTTAAACCCTATTTTATTTCTCAAAATTTGATGCCAGACTGGTAGCTGTAGAGCTACCCAACAGCTACCAGTTGGGAAGTCATGAAACTATAACAAACTGATTTTTTTGTGTCATAACAGGTAGCTGTTTATCACCTGTAGAGCTACCCAACAGCTACCAGTTGAGTAAAGTATTCAGAGATACTTTTTTAGCACTGAGAAAGTCTCCTAAATTGTGTGCCTTAGTAGATTTAAAAGAGAAGATAAATTCATTTGACTTTTCAGAGTATGTTGAAAGGATAGACGGTGTAAAGCGTGAGGTTTAGGGTGTGGGGTGAGCGGAGTAGTAAGGCTTTCTTGAGGAACTTAAACTCAAAGAGCGTTTCACCATCCCCAATCTTGATGTTCGTGTAGCGTGTCGTAGGCAAAGGTTGCGGACTTAGGGTGAAAAGTCGGGAATTTCGCCAAGAATTTAGATATGAAGACATGTAAAGATTCAATGATTGCAAAATTAATTTTAATCAACAGCAAATGAAAAATAAAAAATATTTGTTTTAAAATGAGACGAGAAAGGTTTAACCTTTTAAATGTGCTTAAGTGAAAAAAGGAACTGCTTTACCTAAAAATGTTTGACTCCAGTAATTGGAATTTTTGGGAATAAGCATGAATGAAATAAAACAGGAAATAATTTCCATTAGAAGGGTCGCCGAGACTATAGATGGAAAGATAATCAGCTATCTAAAATCTACGCCACTAGCGTTAGAGGAAGATTTCTCAGAATTGGTCATGGCTACGCTCAAGAAGCACTGGCTACCTTTAGCATTATTTTCATCAGGGGTCAGGGATGAAAGGCTAAGGCAAAATGGTATTTGGGCAATTGGAGAGTTAGAAGCACAAATAAGCTGTATACGGCGGATTTGTGGAATAGAGAATGACCCAGTAGCAATTAATTCATTAATTAAGCCTCAAATAACAGTGACAACATCATCCGAAAACGCATCCATCTTAGGAAATATGTCACAAACAGGACAGTTAAACACGGATGAAGATGAAGAATGGATGCAAATGGAAATTCCAGAAGAGGTAAAACAGGCTAATCAGATGTTGGGCTGGAACGGTTAGAGCGTAGGCGCAAGCCAAGTCGTAGACATCGCCTGATTCGCAATCATGTTTTCAAGCTGGGCTAGATCCAGACACAAATTTTGTTGCCTTTTGAGATAGAGAAAGTAATAACGGGACGAAAACAAGGAATAAAACATGAATAGAAAGAGCATTTCGGACTCTGCCGAGTCCACAAAAGTTGTCCTCACGTTGGATTTAGGGGCAAGTACAACCAAGGCGATAGCACAGGTATACCCAGACGGAGTACCAATGGTAATAACGATGGAACCAGAGATAGCAGATGTGGGCTATGGTTCAATAGAGTTTTTATCAAGTCAATCCTCGGTACAAGACAATACAGTATGGATAGGTATTGGTGAAGAATATTATGTTTTAGGCGCATTATCGAAAAGTATGTTTGCTGGGACATCAGCAATCAGAGACTTGAAATACAGTTATGCCCTACCGAAGATAGCAGCATTGATGTGGTTGGCAATTCGGCGGTTGGGATTGGGGGTAAAAGTTGATTTGGGGATTTATTTACAAATATTGTTGCCACCAGGAGAAATAGCTCATGCCAATCATTTGGGTAAACAATTAACACAGAGATTAAAAACAGGTGTCAAAACACCAACAGGGAAGTTCAAATGTAAAATCAGAAGTTTTAATGCGGCACTAGAAGGGGCTGGACTATTGACGTATCGCAGCCGTAATGTCAATGTCAACTATTTCCAAAAGAATATAGGAATGTTGATGTTGGGGTATAGGAATGCTAGTTTTACCCTCTCAATGAAAGGCAATTCATCAAAAGCGGAATCAACGGATTTAGGGATGAATTGGCTTGTGAGTCAGTTTGTTGAAAGAACTGCGGTAGGTTTGTCCAAAGAAGATTCACGCTTAGTTAAAGCAATAGTAGAAGCCAGAGATGGGGATTTTGACTCATTACGTCGATTATCACGGAAAAATAAACCAGAGCAAATACAATTGGATGTAGATTTATTCGAGAAGATATTACCCCTAGTTCGTGAAGAATACACCCGTGCCTTATTACGATGGGTAAAAGGTATAGCTGTTATGGATGAGGTGCTAATTTGTGGGGGAACAGCAACTTTTGTACGTCACGAGCTAACCCAACATTTTGACAATGAAGGCATTCCCATTTGCTGGAATGGTGGGATGGAGCTTCCTAAATATCTAGACACAATCGGATTAGGAGATAGAGTATGTGATGTTTGGGGATCTCACATTAGCCATATCAAAATGCTGGATTTGAATTTAAAATATGACCGCCAAGATAAACCTTTAGTCCCTGATTATTATGTTCAGCCACCTTCTCCTTTGTCGGTAGCCGAGATGAGGGCTAAAAATGGATATTTAACTAGCAAGTTCTTCTAACCCCAAGGCTTGCAATTGAAAAATAGCTACCCCATACTCGCCTCGACAACGTTACTCAATGAAATCTAGCTGTCGTTCTTACCTAACGAGTTTATTGTGATTGCTGGGGTGAGTGGTGGTAGGAAATCAACCTTGATGGATGCACTCAACGGACAACGGCCCACCAAAGGGAAGTGTTTGTTAAGTATGTTGACCTATACAAGAACAAGAATATGCCCAAGAATTGGACTTTGAAAATAGACCAGTACATCAATGCAAATTCTAACTGCATTATTGCTACCGCCTATGTAGATAGTTTTCCCTCCGACCTACCCCTAGAACCAAATATCCGCGAACCTAATCCTAAAACCTCAACGTACAAACAACTATTTGATTCACTCACCACCCAGCCGGAAAAATTCTTTCAAAGAAATAACGGAATTGTACTGTGTGTTAACAAGGTTTTGCCCAAAAATAAAACTGAACTGGAGTTAGAGGTACTACAGGCTAATGAAGGCGGCAACGATGGCATTATCAACGGTGGGCATACAGTATTAGCATTTAAGCAAGCTAGAGCAAATAAGTACGACCTCTCTCTAGCCAGGGTCAAAGTCACAATCCATATTGGGCTAAGTGAAGACGAAGCGAAAGACATTGCCCTAGCATCCAATACATCTGCCCCAGTGGATGCGCGATCAAAGGTAAACGCCAGAGGTGATTATAATTTTCTCAAACAGTTTTTAGCAAAATTAGAGATGGAGTCAGAAACGAAATTCCGCATTGCTTACTATCAACATCAAAGTGGTGCGCCCAAAAATCCGCAGTGCAATGTTAATCATTTAATTAAGTTAGTAAATTGCCTAGATAGAAACAAATACAACCCCCAAACTAAAACTAAAGGTAAGCACCCACCTGTGAGCAATAACCTCTCTTTAACTGATGCAGAAAGAGAAAGGCTGTCAAGATTGTTGCCACTATTACCCGCATCTTTGTGGATTGAGCAAAGGCTGTTTAAGACTATTGAGGAACACATCACCAACCCACGCAAGAAAGGAGTCATTGACCTAGCTTCAATTGATGCACGAAAGAATACCCTTTTGCCCGACAGCCGCTACTCATTTGGGTTTAGTGCGCCGGCTGATATTGCTATGCCCATCGTTGCTGCCTATCGAGTCTTTTTGGATGAGAACTACAACTGGTTAATTCCTTTTGATGATTTCGCGGAAGATTTTCTACAGCATTTATGGGCAAACTATTACAAGAAATACTTGGTGTCGGAAAAACTGGCTGGCAATACAGTTGGTAGCAAAATCTGTCGTAATCCAGTGATTTGGGATAATCTTTACGTTTCGGCTCAAAACTATCTTAATCAACAATTGCTCAAGATAGTTGAGTCAAGCAATAAACGTGAACAATTGAAGAAGAATTCAGAAGTCAGAATTCAGGAGTCAGAATTAATGAGTGGGGGATTCAGACCCACCGCTTGATTATTGCACCACTGAATCTCCGATTTAGTGGGGGTCTTAAACGCCGTTTATTTATCCGCTACTCGCTTAACCTTCTTCTGAATTCTGGCTCCTGGCTCCTGGATTCTGTTCATTAACCTTGGTCAATTGATATGTTAGAGACGACACATTTGCAGGTACAAGAATTATCACGATTTGCCCAAGAGCAAGACTTCAATCAGCAATATCGACAGTATTTTGGCGATGTCTGGGAAGAAGTTGGAGTTAGAGATATCTCGAAAATGACCATCCAAGATGCCGAGCAAACCTTGAAGGTACTAGCTGATAGTGAAGCATCTCCCCAATTCATTAAATCTCTACTAGCACAAGCAGCAATTGATGGTGCGTCACCGCAGGTTTTAGAGTATTTCCTAGCAAGTGACATTGACTCAGATGGGCGGACTCTAGCACAAGAATTATTCCAAGATGGGACGAACCCATTGCAGCCGGATACACCCCAGCCACCACCCAAAGCACAGGTTTTATCTCCATCTCCAACTGAAGATTTGGACTGGGAAATATAGCATATATTCTCAAACTTTACTAGCAACCTGAGCTTTGATTTTTTCAGTACTCAAGTTGCTAGTTCTTTTTTGAAAGCATATTTAAACTTCTTAAGTTAGGTATGAGTTCCATTTTTCAAAAAGCACACTAGGGTGTAATTGAATTATCGATTACACCTATTCCCTCAACTAACTCAACAACTAAAGAAGGCCATAGTATGACTATATTAGGTATTAATAGACCTTTAGATACAACCCAGGCAAAACTCTGGGATGAGCGCGATTTATCTACAAGCGATCGCCGCCGAGAGCATCTAGAAATTCTCCTGTGCCAGAAAGTACAGATAGGTGAAGACCCTGCCCTGTGTGAGAAAGTGTTGAATTATTTGTATTTCTCGGCATTTCAACAGAATCTAAATCGTATTACTGTCCAAAAGGAAAAAGAAAAGTCAGTATTTGCCTCCCTACAGCAAGTGATTATTACGTCTTTTGCTATTTTAGGGATGTTTGCGTTCCTTGCCGCCGCTTCCAACAAGTCAGTTGTGCGATCGTCTGGGGTAATCCCTCCAGCTATAGAACGGCAAGCCAATTAACCAAATATTCACTTTTTCGCCCAGGCAGACAACGGAAGATCAACTGCGAGTGAAGTAATCAAAGAACGCTCGGCGTTCAATTGACTGCACATATTAATCATTACAACCTTTGCCATCTTAGGAATGATTACCTTTTTTAATGGGGCATTTCGCTCTGTCAAAGCATCGACAGCTGCTAACCCATCTGCTGTTCAAGCTCATTAAAAGGATTTCACTAAAAAGCTGAAAGCGATGTTTGATAATGCTTTCAGCTTATATTATCACTCGTTCTGCTTCGGCCCACCTAAAATGCTGTGTCCTTGTCGAAAGGCAAACTGTCTTCCGGCTCAAAGTTACGCAGGTCTTGCTCCATCTGCTGCCGACGTTGAACGTATGTTCTGCTGTCTTCAATCCTTCCTCTCATCAACCATGCACCAAAGTTGATGCCTTGTTCTACATGATCGGCAGACACTTTATTGTAATTATCAACCTCCATTTTCTTGCGCCACTCAAGCTGTTCGAGGGCACTTTCACTGATACCAATTTTCTGAGCGTATTCTACATATTCAGGTCTGAGAGAACCATCTGGGTTAAATTCTTTTTTTTCTTGTTCAGTGAAGAAATCGTAGGCTGTGTAGATTGTCCACGGCTCTGGATCAGTCTCGTCCAGGTGCTTCCACTCGTCGTATGTTGCTTTTAGCCTACGAGCATAACTATCAATTGCTCCAGGATGTTCGCCAAGAGATAACATTTCTTGCCGAGCTTCATCTTTTAAAGTTCCATCTGCATTGAATTCTTTCTTATGCATATTTATCCAACGCTTAATTCTTGACATACAAACCTCTCAAGATATTAACCAAGTTTCATTAACTTCTTAAAACCATGAATCTGGAAATTAAACATTTTGATCCCAGGCTCAATCAATGGATTTATACAGATGATCGTAAAAACATTTTAACTGAAAATCTCAGTAATACTTTACTGGAATTTTATTTTCCTGACAAAGAGTTTTCATTTGGACACTCAGATGAATACAGCATTGCTGAAGAATTAAAGAATCATCCAGATGGACAGATTTTATTGCTATCTTCTAAAACTCGCTTACTTTACGGAGATAAAGAATGTTTAGAAACGATTCAAAAGATTTGTCCAGACAGTAAAGATCGAGGGGCTTATGGTTCCATCTTTATTGGGGCTTGTAAAAATGCGATTCACGAAAAGCTAAATATTTTGGTAGTAGATGATTCTACTGATAACAGGGGCGAAAATGGAGGGATATTATCGAATGATTTGGCATATAAATTAGTTGGAGATTGTTATGGGCAGATTTCAACACAACTTTACGACAAGCTAACCTTAAAAGAATCCCAAATAGATAAAAGCTACCGTGTTATCCAGCATCGATTCGGCTGGAGGGAAGGAAACGGAGAAGATACTACTAAATACCGCTTTGGTAAAGGAACACTCCGACCATACAACCTAGATGATATAAAGTACGCAGACCCAAACAATGAACCAAAAATCGATATAATTCTTCCCATAAGCAGTTTTAAGGGAACAGATAAAGATAGACCTAAAGGGCCTACTAAACCGCAGATTAAGCCAGGATTACATCAGCAAAATATTTGGTTAGCTGAAAAAGCACAATCTCAACAAGGTCAGATGTCTATCTCCCAACTATTGGCATCTTTTCCTCACGGGCTTAAAGATTTTGTCGAGGAACTAGAGGTACAAGCCCAAAGATTAGCCTCTATTCAAGATGACCCAAGAATTGTTGCTGCTTACTATTGTGAAAGATACGAAAAACGTAAAGAATCATTGAGCCAAAATAAATTAAAAACAGGAGAAGTCACAAATCTTGAAACAGATATTAAAAACTTAGGGACAAATGATGACTTAGATGCATCTCAGGAGTTGGATGACGAGAGTACTAAAGATGACTTGTTCATGTACAAACTCATTAAAGCCGATTTACTTGGTCATCAACAGCTTTTAGAAACTGAGAAGGTAAAGCAGGAGCTAAGTCGTTTTGTACAAAGTGAGTGGCGAGATATTGCTATTGGGAAAACGCTTATTTTTGACCGAGCAATGATTATTCCTTCCAAGGAACTAAAAAATGGTGAAATCTGTGCCCCTTGGCTGGAGCTTGGAGAAAAAATTCTTAACTTTCGCTCTCCTTTCCTCAACTCTAATGGTTTGTGTGTCTCTACTAATAAACACGTTGAAGACCGTCTTGCTCCAGATGGTGAACCCTTAGAAGGCATAATTGTAGTTAATGACGAAGACCACAAGCGTATACAAGCCAGAATTACAGAGTTAGAAGCGCGAGGGATTGATGTTGATTTTATCGACCCAGCAGAAACCGAATCAGAACGCCAAGCACGAGACTACGACGGTGATTGCATTGGTGTAGTAAAAGCTAGCTTATATCCTAATCTGACAGCAGAGGTAGAGCGAAGAAATCTTCCCCAAAACGCCTATTCGCCTACGGTTAAGCTCAAAAAACAATCATTTTATGATCCCACAGATGGAACCCAGCCCCCATTTGAAAAAATCGCTATCCACATGAGTGATAGCATCAGCGTGGGCATAATCAACAATCAAGTGACGGCACTGGAAGCATTAGAATCGGAAATTGAGGTACTTAAAACTTACGGTAACTTAGAACAACAATCAACTTATTTAGACCAAGTTTCTAGCCATTATCAAAGTTTATTTGAACAGGAACATGGCGAGAAGCCCAAACTAATTAGAGCAGAGTACAAGCCTTTCATGCAATCTGTTGTAGGTCTAGCAGAGAATCCTAACAGAACGCCAGATATTATTCAGCAGGCGATGGATGTTAATCGCCTAATGTACCGAGAAATGATTGGTGAGGGATGTTATCAAAACCAAATAGCGGTTGATTTATTCAAAAGTGCTAAAAAACCGGAGATGGATAAAATCAGGGAAAATAGTCGCTACTTATATCGTGATGTTAATTATATTAAAGATAAGAAATCTTCGTCAGTTTATTTAAACACGGGGATAACACCAAAGGGCTACTCACCAGTAGAATTATTGATTAGCCAAACTAATAAATATTTCCAAGAATCACAGTTAGAATCGCGTCCCATAGTCCAGTTTAAAGACTTATTCAAAGGAGTAGAATTTACACCACAGCAAAAATTTGCAGCGATCGCCGCCAAATACGAATTTGATCTGAAGTTCAATGCTGCGGTTCGTGCCTCAAGGCGGCGAGAAACAGAGTCTGGCCCTAGCGCAGTTGTTCAAACGGATTCAGGAACGCAACTCGAAATTACCAATCTCACCCGTTACGGGCATCCCTTAATCTGGAAAGCCCAGACACTTAATATTCGCCTAGATGAGATTAAATTCACAAACAGTGAACGCCCCCATAAATTATTAGCAGTTGCACAGATAGATGGCGAGGTTGGGTCAGATGGAAAACCCGCTTACCGCAACCTGGGGACAGTTAGCCAACAATCGGTGATTGACCACAACCTCAAGGCGGGGATGGCCACGCAGGGAGCTAAACTCCTAGAACTAAAACCAGAACTTACTAGAAGCCAAACTAAATTACTTTTCGACAAGTCACAAGAGGCGGCTCTCGCATTTTACGCTTCTATCCCAGAGTCAGAAAAACTTGCATCTGCCGCCGCCGCTTGGAACATCTGTGCATCCCGCCAGGATGAACTTGAAGTTGCAAGGAAAGAAAACGCAAACCCCCAGGCGATCGCTAAAAAAGTCTCCAATTTTGCTTTCGCTGCTTTCCCCAATGAGATTATTTATCGCTTAGATAAATTGCAATTTACTGAACCGAAGTTAGTCACACTGAATAATGAAGCGAATCAATTTTTGGGTCGAGACTGGAATCCCACCGAAAAACACCCGATAGAAATTAGAGCTAGTCACCACCCAGTCGGACATGAGCGCCATGTTTCCAGGCTAATGTTTGTCCAGGATAGTGATGGTGAATATAAGGAATTCGCCATGCTCGAAAGCAGAACTGCACAGCTTCCCATTGGAACGAAAGCGCTCTCTTGTATGGTTGGGGTAGAACCTGCCACAGCATCAGCAACTATTGGACTACCAGGAAACGAGCCGGTTGAAATTACTATCTGTGAACTCAAGAACTTCTCTTATGCAGGACTTGTTTTTAACGCCGAATCGGTCAACTTAGAATTTGGCACTGTGCCGGTGACTGACAAAACAGTAAAAATTAAGTTAGATGGTAAAACATTAGGGGAGTTAGACAGTGATTCTGCCCAACAGTTGAAACAAGTTGATTACCTAAAAAATGGTAATCCCCTCAAATTAAAACTTACCTCTATCTCCGAAGCTGGAGATCAAGCTTTTGTGCTAGGTGAGTCCCCAAATGGTAATCTCCTCAAAATCAACAAAATCAACTTTTATGATTTTTCTGGTAAGACATTCAACGATCATGATTACCGAAAACTGACTATCGAAACCTCAGCTTCTAAAACTAGAGATGCTGCATTTTTGAATGGTGAACCCTTGGGGGTATTACATTTCAAAAAAGACAAAGACGCACTCAGACAGCTTGGACTGCTCAAAAGCGGACAACTTACACTTGCACCCGCTATCGTTCAAAGTAATTTTTCTGTTATTTGCGCTCAAATTGACCTTAATACCGTTGAATATCCTACTATTTGGACAAAGGAATTTCAGGCTTTTGGGACTCAATCGGTTAACCTCCAACAACAGGAGATGATTGAGAGTAGTGCAAAAATTTTACATCATATTAAAGAGCGTCCAACTTTCTTATTTTCTACCCAAGAAAACAAAAAACTTGGAGTCATGGGCTTGGCTGTTGACAATCAGAAAGCTGAGACTGTGACTAAATGGCTAACTTCGCAAAATGTTGAATGTCAGCAAGTACCAATAGAAGATGTTATCAGGGAAACTAAGAAAGGTTTAGCGGTATTTAACTTGGTCAGCAGTTCAATTCCCCCCAAAACTTTGGAGAACATGACCAAGAAATTTGGGGCAATTATTGAATCGGATAGTGACTATCAACAAAGAGTTAATTCCCTCGCTACACGACCGCAGTTTTTGAAACCACCAGAACAAGCAGCGCAATCCCCGCCTTTGCAAAGCCGACATTCCACTTCACCCCAAGATGTTCAAAATGTCACCCCTTCAAGCATCAAAGGCAAACCGATTCCCATGAACTACCCATTAATGATGCATGGTGACACCAATGTTTTACCCGTGGATACTTGCATTGATGCGATGAGAGGATATGGTCGAACTCACACCACAAGAGCTTATCAACCATACAAACAGTATGGGTTTAAGGAAGGCGATATTGCTCTAGCGACAGGCATTGATAAGCAAGTCGCCTTTCGAGTCGGTAAGCAGTATCAAATCACACCTGATATGATTGCTGACCCTGTTTATCAACAGCAATGGGCTGATATAGAAAAGCACTCACCCAAAGCATTACCAGAATTGTTCACAGGCAAAGGGCAGGTCTGGGGACTACATCTTGAACCCTTGGGGGATTATGTGGAGGGTTTTATAGTCCCGTTTCCTGAACCACAAAATAGAGCCGCACCCAACCAAACAGTCCAAACTCAATCAGTTACTATTGATGACTTGAGAAATTGGTACAATGCCGCAGATAAGTTAGGGAAGCCGGAGAATTACAAAAAACGCATTGTAGAAGTGGCCAATCAGTTTAAAGCTGGTGAGCAATTGTCAGCCGAAGCGTTGACAGTAATGAATAAAGATACATTTGAGCTTGAAAAAATCAGTCGGTTGACTCAAATTGCTCAAAGGATTGGCATGGTCTGGGGTAAGTCTGATGAAAATAGTACTCAAGTTAAAGGAAAGATTTATGACTTGGCTTTCAATACCCAGCAGAGGGATTTAACTATTTCGCAGAAAGATGGGGAGATAATTTTAAACTTGCAATCTGGTCAGGTGCAGACTAATAAACTAACTCCACAGATATTGCAAACTTTTGAGGATGTTAATACTCAAATTGATAAAATATTAGCTAAATCTCAAACACAACAAGTAGACTTACAAAGATAGATTTATCCTAGAATAGCCCTTTTCAGCAATAAAAAAGGAGAACAACGCTATGGAGACAGCTAATCTAGAGCAAGCACAGGTTTCTTATAATCGAGGTCTAGCACATCTAAAGTCAAGTAATAAAGAGAAAGCAGGAGTGTTGGCAAAAATCTAACTATTGAAGAACGACTTACTCATCATCTTCTTCAAAAAGGCTTTGAATGTCTCTTGCCCCATGTATAACACGAATAACTTCAATCCCTTGGTTTATAGAACGGTAGAAAATTAGATAATTCCCTAGTGGAAAACTTCGCAGATTTGGTGCTAAGGAATCGCGTTTTCTTCCCATACCTGGGTTTGATGCCAACATTTTGAGCTGACTGTCTATTTTTTTTAGAAGCTGATCTGCTTTATCAAAGCTGTCACTGGCAATAAAATTCCAAATATCCAATAAATCAGCTTGTGCTAACGGTTTTATAAGAATTGTCGCCATTATGGGGATTCTCTGGTCTGCCGTTGTTGTTTAGCCAATTCGATAATTTCATCCATGTTTAGCGGTGTAGATTCTCCGCTATCAATCCCCTGCTGTATCTCCCTACGTAACTCGGCAAGGCGTATTGCTTTGAGGGCATCCTGGTCTTTGAGCAGCCGCAAACCTTCACGGATCACTTCACTAGCCGAAGTGTACATACCGCTTTCAACTTTGGATTGCACCCACTTTTCCAGTTCTATGGTCAGAGAAACGTTCATCTGCTACCTCTTGATAGGCTCATAGCAATAATCCTACCGGGAATAACAAAAAATGTCCAACTTTGTTATTACTGGAGTTGAATAATGCCCAACTAAGAAAATTGGCGTTGCAAAAATCATTACATTAATTGTTACATTTGAGGGTTACAGTTGAGGTCTGGCAAAGCTTTCAGGGCTAATCACCTTTCTTTAGCGTTGCCAACTTCCTTTGACGATTACAAATCAAAATCAAGGCTGAATGTTTCCCCTGAAGAATCTTCTTCTTCTTTCTCCTCTGGAAATGGAGTTGGAGTCCAAGAGGTGAGTTGGTTTGACCCAGTATTAATGGGTGTAGAAGCTAAAAGTTGTGCAGGTAATCCAGCCTTGATGAAAACAAAATAGCAATCAACTATAAAGTAAAGCGTGTCCAGGTAACTTTTATCTAGTTTTTGCGATTCTGCAAATATGCGCTCTCGGTAATTATCTTTAAGGCGAACTTTTTCCGGTGCTAAGTCTTTTTTATCTGCCATAGTTATATTCACTTAATAGATGTTGCAGGATTCTTGCTGCTAATGGTTTTTGCCATTTCTAAAAGCCCAAAGACATTGGCTTCTACGGGATTGTCCAGGATTTTGAAGCCGTTTTTCTCCAACAGCTTCTTAAATCCAGGTAAGAGGCAGCCTCCACCAATCGCCCAGATTTCATCCCCTTGGTGTTTGGCATCCAATGTGAGATTCACCACTTTCTTCAAGTATTTTTCATACCAGTCTTTCAAGCAAGCGCTGTATATATCTTTGATATCGATGTCACGGCTGTATCGGGTATGCCCCATTTCCAAACAAAATCGGATTTTGGATGGATCTCCGATTTTTCCTCCATTTAGATGTTTCATTTTTTGGGAGATATCATCGATGAGAACTTCTACACCGATGGGGTAGGCAGTGTGAACTTCTCGCTGACCCCGGTTGTAACGAGAATACAGGGTTGTTCCATTGCCAAAGTCTAAAATGGTTAATTTTTTCGGTAGTGGATGCCCAAACAATGCACCCATCCCTTCTAGTACAACTTTCAGCACTTCTACTTTCACGTCTGATTGTTTGCCAGCAAGTATCGGCTGATATTCTCCATTGAGTACTTTTTGCAATTCGTCAGCTAGAGCAACATCATGTAAGCTAATGACTAATTTTAAATGCCAAGCCTTACGGTGTGGGAGATGTGCCAATGCGCCCAATAAAGTCAATAATGCGTTGTTGACTTTGTTTTCATTATTGTCTGTGTTGCGGTCAAAATAATTCCCTGTCCGGTAAGCTGACTCTCCAACTGTATAAGCAGTACCGTTGAAAACTACACGCCCTGGAACATCTTCCATCTCGGCATTGGTTATATAGCTGGGGACACGAACTACTTCAAAGCCATCGACTAAAAGTTTAAGGCTTCCGTAACCGTTATCGAAACCCGCAGGAAAAATTTTTTGCAACGTGTGAATGTTTGACATAGGCTTCAAGTAGTACAGTTTAAGAAAGTGAAATTTATCTGTTCAGGTAATTTTGGGGAGTAGGGGGAGAGAAGAATAAAATAACTACCTCTTTTTTTCCTAATCTCAAGAGCTTATCATAACCCCTTGGGGGCTAAATGGGGTACAAAATGTTAACCAGTCAAATATACCCCATTTAACACCTACATACACCCTATATAGGGGTCAAAATGTCACCAAAGTCCTGAGCTATTGTTGGGGTATATATAGCCCCCATTTAGCCCCCAAGAGTCATTTTGGAAATCTTTTTTATCAACGGAGCAGAAATTAATTTAGATCATCGTTGACTGTTTGATTTATACTTTAATGCCTCTGTAAGATGTTCAGGGTGATAAGCGTGGTCTAGCAGGAACCTGATTTTGGGGGTAGCAACGGGTTTCGACTGGAAATAAGCGATGTTGAGAGTTAATATCTCAATTAAATCTGCATCATCTGAGATATTCGCAGGGGTGCAGTGCGTAAAGAAGGGAAGGTTGGAGTAGCTAAAAAATATTGCTGGAATAACCTATAACTGCTGGATTTGACTCAAGAAGGGGCAACTGATCTACAAATGGGAGTGGAAAAGTTTAACCTTTGTAATTGGCTAGTCCAATGCTATGTTCTTTTTTTTCTGATATCTTCCCACAGTTACACCTCAAAGATGTTATTGGTGGGCTACTTGTAGGTGCTAGAACAGTAGTAATTAGCGAATCTTAAAGCAGAAGAAATTAACCTTAGTCATATACAAGGTTATGAAACTAATGTTAGTTTCATAACCGACTCGTATATTATGTCTCAAGTTGCCACTATCAAAGATTTGAGTTTTAAAAGACATTGTAATGAAAAAGAAAACAGTTAAAAAGCAGATCCGGCTAACAATTGCTAGTAATGCAGGCGGGTCAGGTAAAACCACGGTAGCAACCCATTTAGCATATGCTGTAGGTGCCAAAGGTTACAAAGTTACCTTAATAGAACTCGATCAAAACGGTTCACTATGTATTTTTGCAAGGCTTGCACCAGCATCAATGGAGCAGTCTCTAGCTGCTGTCTTCAAAAAAACATTTACAGGTGACTACCCACTTGTTCCACTTTGGACAGAACATCTTCCGACGGTGACGGCTATTCAAGGAGGAAAATTTCTCGAAGAAAGTATTGCAGAAATATATAACTATAATCGCCGTCACTACACACTGAAAGATAGATTAGAAGATTTTCCCTTAAATAGCGATTTGATTATCTTTGATACTCCTGCTTCCTTAGAGCCTATGGGTTTGATTGCACTAGCAGCTTCTACACATGTGCTTGTTCCTATCAAACCAGAATATAAAGATACAGGAGCTTTCGCAGGTTTTTTAGATTGGTTCTATAGTAAAGTAGACGATTTGAGATTGAAACCTCAACCTGAAATATTAGGGTTTGTACCTACACGAGTAGATTTATATGGCGTTGGGGCACATCGAGATATTTTAGGTTTAGACAAAAAAGGCAACCTCAGAACTGATATTGAGCCTGAGAGAACTCTTCCCTTTCTAATTAAACAGATGGGAATCCGATGCTTTCCCTATATTCGAGAATCTAATTACTACCTTAAAGCTAGTGGTTCTGGATTACCCTTAAATTTATATCGACCTGGTTATGATGCTAGTGAAGACTTTAAACCTATTGTGACTAGCTTAATTAAATTGATGACAGAGGAACTGTAATGTCAAGTAAAAAACCTGTAGAAATTAGTCAACTGTTTGGTCAAGCAGGTCAGTCTCAGCAAATTCACCAACTTAAAAGTCAGATAGAGAAACTCGAAGTAGAAATTATACAGCTGCGAGCAAATGTATTTAGTTCAGAAGAAAAAACTACATTAGAGCAACAAATTGAGCAACTCACTAATCAACTGGCTACTCAAGGAGGAATACATGAAATTGCAGTAAATCTTATAGATCCCGATCCGGCTCAACCGAGACAAACGTTTCCTCAATTAGTAATCCAAGAACGAGCAGAAAGTTTGCGTCGGCAAGGTCAGCAAAACCCAATAGTGCTTATTCCACAACTTGATGGACGCTACAAAATATTTGATGGAGAACTCAGATGGAGGTCAGCTCCATTTGCTGGAATGACAAAACTGAAAGCTGTCTTTCTACCTAAAGAAGAAACTTCAGATGAAGTCGTAGTTTTTGAGGGTCAACTGGTAAGTAGTATTCACTCCCAAAAACTTCATGACCTTGACTTAGCAACTGCTCTTATTCGATTAATTCTTTATAAGTATCCCGATCTGAGAGGACGAGAAGACGAGATTCCAAAATTTTTGAATGCTTTCATTAACCGACTAGTCCGCAGCAAGAAGCTTCAATATCTCGCACTGATTAAAGATTCTGATTTGATGACACAGCAAGAATGGCTAGAAACATCTGATTTCAAGGAACATGAGGAACATGAGATTGTCTCAGTTTTGTTAGGACTACAACTCAATCCGGTATCGATTAATAACAATATCTTTCCTCTTCTTAAAGTGCCGGAAGACCTCAAAAATGTCATTCGCTCTGAAGGGTTAGAAACCAGCAAAGTAAGAGAACTCAATAAATTATCCTCTGAACAGATGAAGATTGATGAATCTAAAGCTTTGATGATTCGTACTCAGGTAACTAATCGAGTCATCGAAGAAAAACTATCATTGAGCCAAACTAAAACACTAGTTAAGCAAACCATAGAGCAGTATAGTACTTCTAATTCTAAAGCCAAGCAGAACAAACAGATGGACAAAACTATTAAGGATATCCAGTCAATAAATTTAAAAATTTTGGAACAGACACGACTTATTAAACTACGCCAAGTCCTTCAAGAAAAGCTCGATGAGATTAAAACCCTGATGTAGTAAGCAGTTTTTGTAATATAGTTATCCCTGACAAAGTGAGTTACCAATTCAAGGTGTCATCTACTTTGTTCTAAACGTTTTTGCTCACCTCGTTGATATATAGATATAAGCAGGATCGCTTTACTGCGAAAGCTACTGCCCTCCTCAAGCACCCAAATATTCAGTAGTCTCACTTAAGAAAAGGAAACCTAGAGCTATGACATGGAGTGATCAAGGGAAATTAGGGTGAGTTGTCGATGATACTAATGTTGGGTATGCTATATAGTAGTTATGTACTATGATGGCTCCACTCCCAGTATTATAATGATGTGCGGCATCTGATGATAAGCAATGTCCACTCCCCCTAATCTTTCCCCTCAACAAGTAAGCGCCTTTCCTCAACACGAAACAATCACCGGAGTCGTAGAACGCCTAACTTTTTACTCTGCTGAATCGGGTTACACTGTGGCAAGGCTGACCCGTCCCCGTAGCACCGAACTGACAACAATTGTCGGCAGCTTTGCTAATATTCAGCCAGGTCAAACTCTACAGCTAACTGGTTTCTGGCGTGACCATCCACAATTTGGCCCCCAGTTCCAAGTAGTCAACTACAAAGAAACCAAACCAGCCACTCTCACCGGAATTGAGAAATATTTGGGCAGTGGACTGATCAAAGGTGTTGGCCCAGTCACAGCAAGACGCATTGTTGCCCACTTTGGTTTAGAAACCCTGGACATTATCGAAAACCAAATTGACCGGCTCATCGAAGTTCAAGGCATTGCCAAAAAGCGGATTAAGTTAATTAAAAATGCCTGGGAGACACAGAAAGCCATAAAAGAAGTGATGGTGTTTCTCCAAGGGCATGGCGTTTCTACCACTTATGCTGTGAAGATTTACAAGCAATATAAGGATGAAGCAATTGCCACTGTTACCAATAACCCTTATCAGCTAGCAGCCGACATTTACGGGATTGGTTTTCTAACTGCTGACAAGATTGCACGGAATATCGGAATTGCCCCTGACTCAGAATTTCGTTACCGTGCAGGAATTATCCACTGTCTAAGTGAAGCTGCCGAAGATGGTCACTGTTACCTGCCACAAAGCGAACTGATTGAGTCGGTAATCAAACTACTGACTACCGAATCTCATCAGCCCACAGAAGAAGCGGTTGCGATCATTATTAAAGATATGGCTCTGGCAGACGAGCTGATTAGAGAGCGGGATGAAGAAAAAAGGCTACTTTGCTATAAGCCGACTTACTTCCATACGGAACAGAATTTAGCTCAACTGATACGCCAACGCTTGGAAAAACCTGTTGGCACTGACATTGAACGCGTGCGTGATTGGATTGAGCGCTTTACTGCTAGCCGTAAAATTCAGCTTTCAGAACAGCAACGCCAAGCTGTAGAAACAGCAGCCTACTCCAAAATCATGATCCTCACTGGTGGCCCTGGCGTTGGAAAGACCTTCACAACTCACACCATTGTCAGCCTGTGGAAAGCAATGGGTAAATCTATTGCGTTGGCTGCACCAACTGGACGGGCTGCTCAACGCTTAGGTGAGATGACTGGGCTGGAAGCTAAAACCATACATCGCTTGTTAGAATTTGACCCCCGCTCAAGGGGTTTCAAGCGCGATAGCGAAAATCCTTTGCCCCACACGGCAATTATCGCTGATGAAGCTTCGATGCTTGATTTATTTCTGGCTTACTCCTTGCTTAAAGCAGTATTGGCTGGCGCTCTACTATTGTTGGTGGGTGACATTGACCAGTTACCATCTGTGGGCCCAGGTCAAATACTTGCTGATTTGATTAATTCTGGTCGTGTGCCAGTAGTGCGGTTAACTCAGGTATTCCGCCAAGCTCAAACAAGTGCTATTATCACTGCTGCTCACCAAATTAATCGAGGAATTTATCCCACGATTGAACCGATTTCCGACAATCCTGTGTCTGACTGTATTTGGCACGGTGGCGGACATCAGCCTGAACATGGTGTACAGGCAATCTGCGAGTTGATTACCGATTTAATTCCCCGCTTAGGTTTTAATCCGGCTACTGATGTCCAAGTCCTTTGCCCGATGACACGGGGAGTAATCGGGACTCGTAACCTGAACACAGTATTGCAGCAGTTGATCAACCCACCCAGCCCCAACAAGGTGGAGATCAACAGAGGTGGGAATTTGTTACGCGATGGCGATCGCATCATCCAGCTAACCAATGACTACAACCGCGAAGTTTTCAACGGCGACTTAGGAATTATCCAAAACATTGATACTGTCGAGCAGGAAGTTGCAGTGCAATATGGTGAGCGGACTGTGGTTTACGATTACGCTGACCTCAATGAAATTGCGCTAGCGTGGTGCGTGACTATTCATAAAAGCCAGGGGTCAGAATATCCAGTGGTAATTTTGCCAATCTATATGCAGCACTATATGATGTTGACTCGGAACCTGTTTTACACTGGGCTGACCCGTGCCAAGAAGTTAGCGATAGTGGTTGGCGCAAAAAAAGCGATATCTCTGGCAGTGCGCTCTACTGATGACCAACGGCGGTACACAAGGTTACAGCAGAGGTTACTTCAGGCAGGACTGAATTGTTAAAAATAAAAAAGTTTATTGAATTATTTGATTTATACTTTTAAGTCCCCTGGTAAAAAAAGCCGAAAAGTTTGTATGTCCAGCCTCAGTTCAGACATGGTTCGCATCTATTTGCAATTCCCTTGGTCAGTATCCTTTATTGAAGCCAGAGGAAGAAATTGCTTATGCAAGACTTGTACAAGAAATGATTGCCATTGAGCAATCTAAAAATGAACTCACCCAACAGCTAGACCGGGAACCAACAATGACAGAATTAGCCAATGCTGTCGAAAAAACCGAAGCACAAGTCCGAGCAGCGCTGCACCTTGGCCAAAAAGCTAAACAAAAAATGGTGACAGCAAACCTGCGGCTAGTAGTATCTGTTGCCAAGAAATACCAGAACCGCAATTTGGAATTCTTAGAT
Organism: Nostoc sp. C052; assembly: GCF_013393905.1. GTDB lineage: Bacteria > Cyanobacteriota > Cyanobacteriia > Cyanobacteriales > Nostocaceae > Nostoc. The sequence goes on along the minus strand of NZ_CP040275.1, from coordinate 141,863 downwards.
TTGATCCAAGAAGGAGCAATCGGTTTGCAAAGGGGTATAGAAAAGTTTGATCCCAACCGGGGGTATAAGCTATCAACCTACGCCTACTGGTGGATTCGTCAGGAGATTACACGCGCCATAGCAGAACAATCGCGCACTATTAGATTGCCTATTCATCTCACTGGAATACTTACCAAAATTAGAAAAGTACAGCGAGAAAGCTTTCAAAAACTCGGTCGTCATGCCACTGCCGAAGAAATTGCAACACTCTTAAACATAAGCACAGATAAGCTTCGAGAATATCTCACTGCTTCTCGCACAGCCATTTCTTTAAATAAACAAGTAGGAGATGAAAAAGAGACAGAATTGGGCGAAATTTTAGCCAGCGATGCCGCTTCACCAGAAAAACTCCTTAGCCAAGAACTTTTATCGCAAGATGTAGCTAAATTCTTAGAACCATTGACACCTATACAGCGTCAAGTGTTGACTTTAAGCTTTGGGCTAGAGAACGATCAGCATTTCAATCTAGCTCAGATTGGCCAACAGCTAAACCTCAGCCGAGAACGGATTCGTCAAATCCAGGTCAAAGCTATAAGTATTCTCCGCCATCGACAAAACGACATGCAAGAGTATTTATTTGATTAAGTAGAATTACTTTCGTCAGATGATGCACGGATCTTGTAGAACTAAGACGAAAAACTATATTAAGAATGAAGTAAGTCCCCAACAGTAATCAGTCAATGCCCAGCAAAACTATTGAAGTCAGAGAGTACACGGTTAGAGCGCACAAGCGGGAAATTCATACTCGCGTTTTCAACTTCGTATGTAAGCAGTGTGAGCAACCCACACAAAGAGAAACTTTTGGTGTGCGACCGCTCTACTGTGAAATATGCCGTCCGCCACAAGCACCCAAGAAATCAGTAGTCCCTCTCAAGAAAAGAAAACCCAGAGCTATGACTTATAGGAGTGATGAGGGTAAGCTAGGATAATTTTTTGTCAAAGATTGCTAGTCAGTGATAGTGACTCAAAATCAAGCAAGAAAGTTGATTTCAGTCCCCACCTTTAACTTAGTATTTAACTCAAAAGCTTATTTTTTCACCCCAGCATCAATCATTTTGGCTAAAGACTCAGCGTTAAATCTCGTCAGCGATTCCGCTAACTGCTGAAAATATCGGTATTGATCATCTGCATATTGCCCTGGCTCCAGTTCTAAAAGCTGACAAAACTTGAAGTAATCAACTTTCCAATTATATTCAGCAATACCATTGGTGAACTCTTTGGCTATTTGACGTGATTCAATGCTGGCTGTTGATGCTTGACTATTGTGGTTGTAAGTGCTGCCAAGTTCTGTCATATTCCTCACTCAATAGTATATTTGTATTAATAACTATTTTAGTTTTCTCTGACGATTAATGAAAGTAGGACAAAGCCAGAAGCGGTTCCCTCCAAAGCTGCCAGTTCAATTTGGTGAGAAAGATGTTTACAAGTGTACCAACCAACTGATTGATTATTTTCTAAATACAGTACCTCTGTCACAGATAAATTGTAGCCCTGCTAGCTAACCTTAATTCGTCCCACACTTATAGTAATATCAAATTCCTGAATTTATTATATTATGTATTGTCCAATGGGTTTAGATTGTCGTCAAATGACAGGAGTTGACTATCAATGCTCCAACGTTTCTACTTGTATGCAAAACTCCCCTAAACCCTCAATGGTGAAAATTATATTTTATGCACTTCATCAACAGATATGTGATTTAAAAGATATTAAGATCGACCAAAAACTACTTAATGAGTTACTTGAAGAAAATCAACAAGATGTAGAATCTTTCTTAGAGAATTGGGAGAACTTAGAGAATTTACAGTAATCCAATTTTCTTCAGGCGCGATAGTAATCCAGTCCGGGTGCTATAATCTTTTTGCATTTGCTTAATAGAAGCTTTGAATTCCTCTAGCTTTCCTTGATATTCAGCCAATTCCCGTAAGTCAACTAGATGTGCAACTGCTTGGTCATAAGTTTTGGATTGCTTGAATTCAAGTAATTTATATATATCTGACCAGACTTTATCTTGATTTTTAGCTAGAACTTCTAACTTGCGGATTTTTTGCTGTTGTGCTGCCAGTTTTTCTCGTTGCTGACGCTGTTGCATTTGCTCATTAGCATTTTCTAGTAACTGTGAGAATGAGCGTTTGGGAGCATCATGATTGCTCTCACTTCTCGGAATCTTAAATAGTTCTCGCAGTCGGTTTGTAAGTTGTATCCCAACATTAATTTCACCTGTTGCCACTTTCAAGAGGAAATAGTCTTTTTCCTCTGATGATAAAGCTGTAATCCACTCTTCTATGGGTTCAGTATTTTCTTTTATATCAATACTTACTTGAGATGCCGATGCAATTAAATCCTGGTCAATATCAAATAACTCCGTAAAAGTCTCAATTGCAAGCAGGTAGCTTTTTCAAGTTTGCTGGGACAGGTGGTTCAACTAAATCTTCTTCATTTTCCCCTTCTTCAATTGCTATTGAAGCTGCTTTTAACCAAGCCAGGTATAAAACTCGATAATCTCCTTGCAAAATATCATCACGCAACTGCACTAATTGTGCTAGCCATCCCTCCCCTTCTATCCAATCTCCATATTCTTCGTCCTGGATACTAATATCTACAATTACATAGTTTTTGCTCCTTGATACAGTAATTTTATCAGCTACACAATAAGGCTCAAAAACTGATGAAGCAACCACAGTTTTAGGGAAACGAAACATTAATTGTCGCGTCCCCCAATTCGCCATGTATAACATGATGTCGAAACACTTTTCTAAAACTTCCTTGGGTTCACCTCGAAAGTCTCCATAGCTGTAGGTAAAAATTGCGTTTGTTGCACTCAGTTGTACTCGACTAGATAGAGTACTTATATATGCTTGTTCTGATGCAGTTAATGGTCGGTCTAATGCCTGGAATTCGTAATATTGGTACTCGCTCATAGTTTTCTTTATCTTTAATAAAGTATTTAACTTTTAAATATTTGGTGTTTGCTAATTAATTTCTGGTTATCAACAAGAAATTAATACAGAATTAATGGCTGAAAATAGGTTGCTACAAAAAAATATTGTGAATAGAAAGTGGTGAAGGATATGCTGATTGAATTACGATATTTTTGTTGGCATCTATTATGAGCCAAACAATTTTATGCTTCGTATTTTTTATTATAGGTATAAAAAGCCTTTGTCCATCCTCTCATGATTAGCTCCTTCGACAATACTGAGGCTGATGTCATACTGCAACGGCAAGGATTACAAATCTAAACTTTTTGCAATTCTTATCATTAGCTCTACTTTTGTTCCTTTATTCCACAGACTTTCCACAGCTATTTCTACTGTTTTCCACAGTTATTTGACAAGATAATCGGCTTCTGTTCATCCACTGTGGATTTTGTTATGACTGTAGCAATCAGTCTGCATTACTGAGTTATTATTACGTGATGTAAATAAAACCTGCCTCTAGCCCTAGCTTTCTCGTAATTATTTATTTTTTCTATATTTATCTTTAATATTTTGCAACATTGACAAACCGAGCCAATCAGCACACAATAAATCGACTAGCCTTTGTTTGTCCATTCCATTTTCAACAGCAACTGTATAAAACTATTCAGTTGCTAACGCAGGTGGTTTGGCAAGCATTGAACGGGGTGAAACATTACTTGCAGTGCATCACCTCTAGCTTGTTTTCCCTATTGATTTGCTCTTTCTGAAGCTTTTATTATATGAACTCAACCCAAAACATCTTTACTACTCTTCCCGAAACGCTACATCAATCTCTCAATACCTACCTAGAAAAACATCCTGATTGGGATGAACATCGCCTTATTACCGCAGCCATCTCCCTGTTTCTGCTACAAAATGCAGATGGCGATCGCGGTGTTTCCCAAGTTTATCTCGAAACTCTGTTTCGTCACGGCTAATATTATTCCCTAGAAGTCATAGTAAATAAAAGGTCAATCAAACGATACACTCAGAAAGATTCTTTCAGTCAGGATTAATGGCAAGTAAAAACGAGGTAAAATCGAAAACATCTACTATTGTAGTATCGGCACTCTCAGATGCAATAGAACCCAAAGTCGCAAAAAATGCTGAAAATGTAGCTCAAACAGTGGAAAATTCTCTGGATAGTGACGACATCTTAAACTCACTCAAACCTTACTTATTACTATAGAAAAGCTACAAAAAGTTCGCCTTGAAGCAGGTGATATTAAACCTTTGATTGAGCAGATGCTTGATGGGGAACCAGTCAGGGGTGAAGAAATTGAAAAAGCCAAAATTGGAGCCAACGCTCTTAATCGCCTAGTTCGTGCTTATAGCGATCACCAAGCAGCACTACTTAAAGCACAATCTGCTCGTACCTTATTAGATCAAGTCCTCAGCTTCAATTCAGCGAACTAAAACTGGCTTTCATCTGTTTCAAAAAGAGAGAATTATCACATCAACTTTTTACAATCATTTAGCTTTGTATATTGTTGGCTAAAAATTGAGTTTTCAATTTAAAAAGCCCTGGTAAAAATTCAGGGCTTAGTTTTTGTATTCATCTGTTTGCTTTGAATCTATCCAAAATTGTCATTTTTGAGTTTAATTAAGAAAGTATTCAACAAGTAAATCTTAATTTTGTCGAAAATCTTAATTTTGTCGTTTTCCCAGGTGTTGTAGTAACTGCTGATGCCTTGCAACAAAAATATTTATTGCTCACAACTAATTTACAATCTATCAATAGTAGTAATGAAACTGAAAACAGATGACTAACAAAAAGATCGTGCTAGTTACAGGAGCATCATCTGGATTTGGGCAGTTAACTGCTCAAAAGCTCGCTGCTGTAGGTTAATGGGTCTTTGGTACTAGTCGCAAGTCACATCCAGCATCAGTTGATAGAGTTATTTTTTTGCCGAGTTCGAGGTAAAAATGTTAATTTCATAATGATATTTTGAGCGAAATATATGAAAAAGCTTGTTGAGGAATCACTGAAGTATTGACTGTTGTTATTCCAGGTAAAATAGTTGTAAAATAAAGTTTTGTTACTACTGACTTGATCTAAAGGCATAGTAAGCATGGAGCATAATAGACAATTGAACCAAGGATGACAAACCCATTTGCGCCACCAGATTTCCCAACGATGTACCGTTGTATTGGCATAGTTGAGGGTCAGTATTTCCCAAGTAAGGAAGAGTTTAATAATGGTATTTTAGTAACGAAAGATGGGAGTATTTATTCCACAACGTTAGCAAGTAAGTTAGAGAAACTGTTACAAGATAACCCAGAGTTAGTAGCAAGTACTAGTATTTGGGTGGTATGGACGAGAATGGAAAGAGAGTCAAAAAAACTGAACTTTCATTTAAGAGGCAGGCAAAAAGAACCGATATCAGATTTGCAACAGACATGGTTATTAGCTGCTGATGGCTACTTTTCCCTACGTGGTGTAGTTATCAGTCAAGAAAACGGTCAGTTGTCTGTGCAAATTCGACGCAACTTTAGACCGCCATTCGGAGCAGAGTCAGCGATGCAATGGCAACCATTCATCATCGAAATAGAAGGATTGCTGCCGGAACTTGGGGTAGGCGTAGGCGATTTTTGGGAACTAGATGTGCGACTTGTTGGCTCCAAGCTGGTGATGGATGATGCGAGACTAATTTTGAAATTCCCAAAACTTAGAGAAGAGAATTTTGTTAGTGCCGAGAATCACATAATACCTGGACTGTTGAAAAAAACTAATGGTCAAACTCCAACCGAAGGCAATCACAAAACGACGACACCAATACCATAAAAACAAGAAAATACTGTAGCTGTGCTGGGGAAATAGGCTGCTGCTGATTGAATTTGAGCAAGGTTCTGAGACTGACGGCTCACGTCCTTTAACAAAAATAACTCTTTGCATTGGGGACAACAATTCGGCTAGTTTAGTAACTTGTTCTGAGTGAATTCGATAATAATTAGAGATACATTAGTCAAAACCTATTAATTTCATCGCTAGATAAGGTATGCCCAAGACTTGGAACATCAAGATAGATAACTATTTTCTAGCCTTCCCCAATTGCATCATCGCCACTGCTCATGTATACTCGTTCCCCACAGACCTGCCGCTAGAACCGAACATCCGCGAACCAAACCGCAAAAGCGCGACCTACAGACAAGTTTTCGACTCACTGACAACCGAACCTGAAAAATTCTTCTCTCGCCACAGTGGAATCGTTCTGTCAGCCAATAAAGTTAAGCCTGTCAAGAACAAAACTGAACTAGAGCTAGAAGTCTTAGAAGCTAACGAGGGTGGCAGCGACGGCATTATCAACGGGGGGCATACAGTTTTAGCATTTGAGCAAGCGAAAAATTACAAATATGACCTAACCGAAGCTAGGGTAAAAGTTACGATCCACATCGGATTGAGTGAAGAATCAGCTAAAGATATAGCCCTAGCTTCAAATACTACAACACCAGTAGATTCTCGCTCCAAAGTCAACGCCAGGGGTGATTACAAATTCATCAAGCAGTATTTAGCCCAGTTAGAACAGAAGGAAGATAGAAAATTCCGCATCGCTTATTACCAAAACCAAAGCGGCGCTCCTAGAAACGCCCAGTGCAATGTCACCCATTTGCTCAAGCTCCTTTACTGCCTCGACAGAAATAAATACAACCCCGACGGCAATAAACGAACCAAGCATCCAGTAGGAATGAGTCTTCCAAGTAACATCACAGATGCAGAAAGGGAAAGATTAACCGCTTTACTGCCTCTCTTGACTCATGCCCTGTGGATAGAGCAAAGGCTGTACGAAATAATCCAAGAACATATCAGCAACCCCAGAAGAAAGGGTGCTAACGACCTAGCATCAATTGATATACGTAAAACTACATTGTTGCCTGACAGCAAGTATTCATTCGGGTTTAGTGCGCCAACCGACTTGGCACTACCAATAATTGCATCCTATCGGGTATTTTTGGACAAGGACTATAAATGGATTCTGCCGTTTAACGAATTCGCTGAAGATTTCCTCCAACACCTGTGGAATAACTATTTCCGCAAATACTTGGTGTCGGAGAAAACAGCAGGAAATACAGTCGGCACAAAAATCAGCCGCAATCAAGAGATTTGGGAAAGTCTGTATATATCGGCGCAAAGTTATCTAAATCAGCACTTGATGAAAATGGTCAACTCTAGTAAGCAAGAAGAAGAATCTCATGTGACACAAGGTGCAAACAAGAGGGCAAAAGGGAAAAGGGGTGAACTCAACGCGACTACTGTTCCCAAATAGTTTTTTACCGAATAGGGCATGAGGTATAGGGGAATGGCACGAAGAAAAGCGTAAATCCCTGGTATTCCTGGATGAAAGGGTGTGGAGTTGCTAAGTTCGGGTGTGGGGAATTAAGAAGATGTTGAACTCCTTGACGCACTCGCATTTAATTGTCTAGAACACACGAAGCTGCAACTCTACCCCCAACAAGATAGTCAGCAAAGAGGTTTCACATAAATCTTCGTGCCATTCGGAATGGAGGTATAGTAAGCGCTCACTGGATACCGTTATAGATGATTGTGTTCTAGGTTGAATTTATTTATCGCAATCTCAGGTTAATATTTTTTAGCTGTTAAATCAGGAAAATTAATTCAGCGATTTGATTTATACTTTTAAATTCGTCTAAATATCAAAAAAGTTTTACTGTATGTCCAGCCTGAGTCCAGACATGGTTCGTATCTATTTGCAAGAGATTGGTCGTTACCCAATGCTAACCGCAGACCAAGAAATTGCTTATGGGAGGCAGGTACAGCAAATCATGGCAATTGAGCAAAGAAAAAATGAACTCACCCAACAACTAGATCGTGAGCCAACAATGGTCGAATTAGCTGTTGATGTTGACAAAAGTGAATTGGAAATAGCTCAAATACAAAATCTTGGGCAACGAGCCAAACAAAAAATGGTGACAGCAAACCTGCGTCTGGTGGTTTCGATTGCCAAAAAATATCAGAAGCGCAATCTGGAATTCTTAGATTTGCTGCAAGAAGGGGCAATAGGTTTACAAAGGGGTGTAGAAAAATTTGACCCCAATCGCGGCTATAAGCTTTCCACCTACGTATACTGGTGGATTACGCAGTCAATCACACGGGCAATTGCAGAGAAATCTCGTACTGTACGCTTGCCAATTCATATCACCGAACAACTGAACAAAATTAAGAAAGTACAGCGAGAATTATTTCAGACACTGGGTCGTCCAGCCAGTGTTGTAGAAATTGCTGAAACTTTAGACTTACAACCAAGCCAGATTAGGGATTTTCTCAGCAGTTCAAAGCAGCCAATTTCTCTAGATGTAAAGATTGGAGATAACCAAGACACAGAACTTAGTCAACTTTTACCAGATGAGGGCATATCTCCAGACGAACATATCACCAAAGAGCTTTTGCGCCAAGACATTAATAGTTTATTAGAATCACTCAAACCGACGCAACGTGAAGTATTAATTTTGCGTTTTGGGTTAGAGAACGATCAAGAACTAACTTTAGCTCAGATTGGAGAGAAATTGAATGTTAGTAGAGAACGAGTTCGCCAAATTCAGCAGCAAGCAATCACTGTTCTACGTCGTCAAAAAACTGAAATTCAACAGTATTTAGTTTCCTGAAGAATACCAAAAGATGATGTTTTAGGGACTAGTAAGGGGATTTACAGCATTCGGCTTTTAACATCCCCTCAATCGAGTGAAAGATTAGCCTCTTCTGTAAGATGCTCGTCCATGCTTCTCCAGATATTGCTGATGATACTCTTCTGCTCTATAAAATTGTGATGCAGCTACAATCTCCGTCACAATTGGATTTTTGTGATAACGAGAACTATTTTCAAGCTGCTCCTTGGAGGCTCTTGCTAATAATTCCTGCTCTGGTGTGTGGAAAAATATCACTGACCGATATTGATAACCAACATCTAGCTCCTGATGGTTTGATGCTGTGGGATTGTGCTTATTCCAAAACACATTTAGTAGTTCATCATAAGATACTATTACCGGATCGTATTCCACTTCCACTACCTCAGCATGTCCAGTTTTTGCTCTACAGACATCTTCGTAGGTTGGATTCTCAAAGTGTCCGCCACTGTAACCAACTGCTGTAGAAGTTACTCCCTTTACTTGACGAAATGCTGCTTCAACTCCCCAGAAACAGCCTGCTCCAAATGTTGCTTTTTGTAGATTAGTGTTTTGCATATCTTTGACAACTATTTTGTGATAATTGTAAATGAAACTCATCGAATCTGATAGATAGTTGAGAAGGAAATATTTCCTCAATACTGTCTGATTTATTTTAATTATTAGAGTGACAGATTATTCTGAGATGAGTATGGTATAAAACTGAATATTATCTAAGAATTGAAAAAAGTGGATTCTACCATTTGACGAATTCGCCGAAGATTTTCTGCAACACCTCTGGACTAGCTATTTCCGTAGATACTTGGTGTTGCAAAAAACATTTAGAAATACAGTAGGAACTAAAATTAGTCGTAACCAAGAGATTTGGGAAAGTTTGTATATATCGGCGCAAAGTTATCTCAATTCTTCCTTGGTGAAGATAGTCAATTCCAGTAAGCAAGAAGAATCTCATGTGACAGAAGGTGCAAACAAGAGGAAAAAAGGGGAAAGCGATGAACTCAACGCGACTACTGTCCCTAAGTAGTTGGTTATTAGTGGGATAGGTTAATGATTTCTATGCCAGTATGATCGCACTTGAAGATAATCTAGATGCGATCGCTATGTTGTTAATGTATGCAATTACGACTATACTGCCTGCATCAGATAGCAATCAAAGGCTGGGGTTATGCCGGATACGACAGATGAAGGCAAAATTCACTTCATATCACCACAGTTATTGAAGAAATTAGATTACCAAACGCCTATAAGTAAATTTTACGCTTCAGCGACCTATATGAGTCGCCGAACTGAGCCGGAAAGCCTTGATTTTTCCTTGGGTGATGCTCATGAAATGCCACTTCCAGGGTTTGTAGAAGCCCTGCAACGTTGGAGTGTAGCACAAAACTCCAGTTGGTATGGCTACAAGGGAAATATTCCCGAATCACGGGTTACTGTATCTGCATCTCTTCAGGATAAACGTGGACTTTCTATATTGCCTGAAGATATTTTTATGACTAATGGGACTCTAGTCGGTTTGGCGATTTGTCTGCAAATAGTAGCTGAGGAAGGGGATGAGGTAATTATTTTGACTCCACCCTGGTTAGGTTATAGGCGTATGGTGCATTTTACAGGTGCGGTTCCAGTGGGTGTGCCTGTAGATACCAGCACCTTCGATATAAATTTGGAGGCGATCGCTGAAGCAATTACCGAACGAACTCGGGCAATAATTGTTAATTCACCTCACAACCCTACAGGTAAGATTTTTTCAGCTAGGACTTTAGAGGGTTTGGCAAGTATACTAGCTGAGGCTTCTAAACTGTACGGCAAGGTGATTTACATGATTTCAGATGAAACCTTCAGCCGCATTGTTTTTGATCACCAATCTTGTCCCAGCCCGACCCAGTTTTACCCATTTTCTTTCTTGGTATATGGTTACAGTAAAACCTTAATGGCTCCCGGTCAACGTATCGGATATATCGCTCTTCCTTCCACTATGCCCAAGCGGGAAGAAATAAGGCGAGTAATCGCTATGTTACAAGCAAGTGCTTTTGGTTGGTGTTTTCCTAGCGTACTAATGCAGTATGCCCTAAGCGACTTGGAAAAAATAAACATAAATATGGAGCATTTACAAAAAAAGCGAGATTGGATGGATTCGTCGCTGCGAGGCATGGGTTATCAACTGCATACCCCCGATGGAACATTCTTTTTGTTGGTGCGATCTCCTTGGGAAGATGACTGTGCTTTTGCGGAACTACTGGCAAGTCACGATGTATTTGTTTTACCAGGTACACCCCAGGAAATACCCGGTTACTTTCGGATTTCCCTTACTGCCAGCGAAGAAATGATTTCTCGTGCCTTACCCAAATTTCAAGCAGCGATAAAATACGCTGTTGGATAAAAAGTCAATTGACGGCAACAGAAGTATCAATAGAAAAAATCGCACAGATATCGGCAGCAATCGATTCTTAGGGCAAACGCACCTTATTTACTAATAAAAACTAAGAGAGATTTCAAAATGACATAGATAATTGTAAAAATTCCTGAAATTATAAATAAAGCAAATGAATGCTTTTGAAAAATATGAATTATCTTATCTGAAGCGGAATGATTATTTATTGATACTAAAATAACTCAATATTTGAGTTTATAAAAGTATGCTTATCCAGAGGAAAAGTGAAATTATTCCTAAAGATTCAAATTTAATTTCTGATATATTAGTTTATGCTAAGGCTAAAACTCTTGATAAATACATTGTTATCCAACGCAGCGAGAAACTGTTTATTTTTTATTCCACGTTTGACACGCTTCTCTTGACCTAAAAGATTGACTGCAATATGTCTGAGAATTGCAAAATTCTGTGGAGCATTATCTTTCCTAATCCGACAGTCATCTTCTCTTAAAGCAACATCTAATATCCAATGTAGTGAGTTCTCAATTCCCCAATGACTGCGAATAGAATTACCAAACTGTTTAGCATTTGACTCAAGGCTACTGATAAAATAATGGGTTTCAACCGTTGTTTCACCATTTAATGAACGGACAGATTCGACCATTCCAACACTATTAAAGTTTGACCAAACTGAATCTGGGTTAAGCCGAGACTGAATTTGAGATAACATCACATATTGGCGGATTTCACGACGACCATGCCCTATTTCATCTGTTTTATATGTGCTATGTTCAATCCCCTCAAAACCTGTACTTATCCCTAAATGGAATAGTTTTTCGACCTGATCATAAAGATTTCCTTGGTTCTTTTTTAACGTAATCACATAATCTGCATTCTGTTGTGTGATTAACCTCACAATCTCTTTTTGGCAACCGATTGCATCAATTGTCACAATACATCCAGACAATTCTAATACCTTTAATAACTCTGGAATTGCTGTAATTTCATTCGATTTGTCATCCACCTTAACTTGTCCCAACACCAATCTATTTGTAGTTGCCCAAGCACTCACCATTTGGATTGCACTTTGGTCACTACTTTTATCACTGCAAAGTGGTCAGCAATGGTGATTTTGGGCTTGAGCTTCATTCAACTATAATCTGGTTCTTTTTGTTTAACGCACTATCGAATTTACTACAAAAACGAAGCAGTATTGCTTGGCAGCCGACGGCTGCCACAAACTCACCCCCTACAACGATTATCATTCTTATTCAGTTTTATACTTAATTCTCTGAAAGTACTGTGTGGTGGAGTGTTGGGGAATTCTACCTTGATTATCGATCTTTAATATTTAGATGCGTTCGCCCTAATAGCGATATCAGCAATTCTCATTTTGAAAACAAAAGAATATAAAATCCTCTTATTTACCTAGAAAACTTCTGTCTAATTATGATTTATTTGAAAAATAATCATGATAATTGGCTGAAGATAAATAATTTAAAAAATCTGCCCATGAAAAATAGATTTCAACTTATAAATATAGCTGAAACTCAGACCTACTTTGTAAATTCTCTCAATCAATAATCTCTACCTCCTGTCAAAAATTTGACATTTTTAACTAGAATTTGCTTTTGTGATCGGGACATATTCGGTAAGAATAAATACGAAAAGCTCCGACCAACTTTTAAACTAGATAAATTTTATTAAGGTACGAATATCATTAAAGAAATTAGTCCGAGTTACTAATAATTCACGAATTTTTTGATAGGTAGAATTGACTAAATCTAAAACAGTATGAAATAAAAAAGCTAGTAAATTTAAAGACAATAAGAACTCGCACAGATGATTTTGACCATGACCAAAGTTATGCTCTAAATTATAACCGTGATTTTTTAGAACATTATTACCTTCATTCTCAACTTTCCATCTACTGCGTCCAGCTTTGACAATCTCTTCAACATTGTTTTCGGTGATCTTATGATTAGTTATCCAATTATTTCTGTAGATAATTTTCTGTGTTTTCTCATTAATAACAGTCACTTCGCACCAATTAGCTTCGAGACTTGAGTCTCCATTTCGTAAAGGAACTCTAGAAGCATAACGATAACGATAAATTAGATTTTTTCGTCCATCCCATTGTTTCTTTTCAACAGTTGTAACTTCTCCACTTCTTTCTAAAAATTCTAGCCATTCATATAAAGTTTTATGTGACGTTTCCAGACAAACAAAAATAAAATTATAACCTTGTTGTAGCACCAAGGTACAAACAGGTTGGCGAGAATACAAGTCATCTCCTAAAAGGGTTACAGGATAACCATATTTATTTTGATGATTCTTATTCAACCATCTTTTAACAGCCGCATTTTCACAATCTTATTTTTGATGCCCATCTTGCTTTTTAATAAATTCCCCAGATATACATTGCTGAAACTATTACTGTAAAAGGATTACGATTACAGCCTTAACGAACAATTTCCCCGTTTCGGCGTTCGCTGAGGTTTTCGGGGTTTGTCATAGTGTGCGTTTTGGTGATTGCAGTTTTGATTGTGGCTCATCAAGTAAAAAGCGCGTAACTTTCGGTATCACTGCTCATTTCACCCTTTGCACTATGCTGCCACTATGACCCAATCAAGGTTTGAGGCTTTATTTTCTAATAGAAATTCCCAAATCTAGCTAAAATTTGGAAACCAAAGTCTCGTAAGCCTTGCAGCGATTGCTTTCTCCAAGACTGATGAAAGAGGGCTAAGTAAAATTTCCCATTTTTCCCTATTCACGCAACAACGCCTATCGTCAAGGTTTCTGAGCTATGGTGCAGGCATGGTCAAGCAATTCCTCCCCATGTGCGAAGTCGCCTTGCAGTGTATCCGCCGTATCTGTCAGCAAGATGAAGCCATCGCTTCCATCCTCGAATACCACCCCCAGCACCACGAGAGTCTGGCGTTTCATGTCATGTACTATAGATTGTTGTACATCTTGTGCCAGCAGCACGAATGGATTCACGCCTTGCAAACTTGCGGAATCGACGCGCCTGGCCCGATAGGGATGCCCATCCAGATGGAAAGGCAGATTCGCCCAGTGCGACCCAATGGCGCTTAAGTGGGCGCGTAGTTGCGCCCGCACGTCGGGGGCTATGCAATCGATATGGATGTGCAACTGGTTCTGGCTGCGTCCAAAGGCAGAATTGACCGCCATGCCTATCGCATCCCTCGCCAGCGTTCGTCCCAAGCGCTGCGATATTAGGGCGCGCGAGTCCCAGGCGAACTTCCAGTAATTTGGGGTATCCCTCGCCAGCAGGCTAGCGCTTTCAATGCCGGAAATCCGGGCAGTTGGTAGAAGCAGATATTGCGTCTTTCCTACCCGGTCTTTCAACAGGGCATAGCCCTGTTTCAAATCAACCAAGGTGCAAGGCGCGGGATTGCCTTGCTTTTCTTGGTTGGGGACGCAAGCCTCATGGACGATGCGCCACAAGGCATCGCTCTTGCTAGTATGATCGGCGGCAATCAAACCTGTCACCGCACCTACCAGTACTAACGCGGTGCCAGCCCTGCGCCAGAGACGGGACTTGGGCAAACCTCTTGTAGAAAATAGGCGCATTACTTATTATGTGGGATTGACAGTATACAAATTCTTAAAATTCTCTAGCAAACTTTGCGGTTCTAGGTCAAAACGACCTGATCTGCCAGAGCAAAGCGATTACTATCAAGGTATTATACGCGGTCCGGTGAAAGTTTCAGTCCCTGCTACTGGGGCATTATCTTGGAGCGGATTTGCGTTTAGTGAGAACGACCTCAGTGTTGCTTTTCCTTGCAGTATCCCAGCTTTTGGATCGACTGTCGCATTAACATCGCTTCTAACAATTGCGCCAGGTAATGTCGCTGTTGGGTAACTGAAGTTGAGTACCGTGGCAGTAAAATCTCTGTCTGAGGTACACTTCCAACTGCCTTGTCCGTTGCTATAAGGTTGGGAGGAAACACCATTTTGGTCTGAAGGAGAGGGAGCACCACTTTGGTTTGAGCCAGTAAAAAAATAGTCACCATCTCGAGTAATCGTCATAAGTAAGCTAAACAGACCGAAGTCACCAGAGACTTTCGTGATGTACGTGCCTGTCACCAATCTGCGACAATCTGCTATGTAATGAGCGGAGGCTTGGTGCAGATTCACAAAGCCCACGATACCGAGTATCAACAATACACAAATCATTAACGTGGCAAAAGCCTTACGAGTTTTCATTCTAGAACTTCCACTGATAAGTACACAAACTTATTAATTCACATTTTGGGGTGCGAGTAGCAACAGATACTGTTGGCGAAACATTCCTTAATACCCTCAAAGCTTTGAATCTTCGTCATACCCTTGTTGGAACTGATTGACTTTTGTAAATCAGACAACGCTAAAATCGGTATTTCAGAGATGAAGAAATAATTCGCCAACAGTATCCATTGCTACTCACGCCTCTATTTTAAATCAGTGATATGTTTAAATACTCCATTCGTTTATTACTACATTATTTAGAGTATAGAGAAGTACCTGTATTTGCCTAAATCATCCCGCATTTATGCAACGCCCATAAATTTTAATACAATCGGAATGATATTCGTGATTACAAATTCATCAAGCAGTACTTAGCTCAGTTAGAACAGAAAGAAGATAGGAAATTCCGATTAAACAAATTAGCAAATAGCACCATCAGCTCCCCTAGTTTGGGTTGAACAAAGCCAAACTCAACAAAATCAGGCTTTTGCAAGTCCCTTATTTAGGATTAGTAACGTAGGTCGAATCGTAGTAGGTTTTACCATCTTGGGTAGTTTGGGTGATTTAGCGCTGATTATGTGAAGCTGAAGGGGATTGAGGAATTGAATAGCGTCGGCAGTTGCCTAGTTGCGGTGTAGAGAAGTCAACTGCAAGAGTTCAACAGCAATTATACGTAAAGATTCCAATCAAGCTCTTCATGCCATTAGCAGCCAGTCTGTATCGCTCCACCTGGCAACCCGATTTCAATATTTTGTATAATTTCCGGTGTTGGGGATTTAGTGCCGGGTTTCCCCCACCAAAAGCTCCCCAACACGGAAACGCTATTTACTTACCACTGTCTTGAAGTGACGAGGAAATTTGGAGTGCCATTACCACCATGACTACCAACAGCAGGAATTTCCACTAGACTATCTGTGGCTTTGCCACTACCATTATTGATCACGTATGTAGAATCACCCGGATGTCCATTTGGAACAAACAGTTGTGGGTGATCAAATGGCGCCTTTTCATAGCGGACTCGCTCATCAGTGAGCGATTTGAGGAAGGCTACCAAGTCATTTTTTTCGGCTTCAGTTAGTCCCAACACGGCAAGGGCGCTTTGCTGGCGGAAGTCTCCGCCACGATTGTATAAGTCTACCACTTGCTGCAAAGTTAAAGAACCACCATTGTGGAAATAAGGGGCAGTCAGTTCAACATTGCGGAGTCCAGGAGTTTTAAAACTACCATCCGCAAGTATTGTGTCCTTAGAGCTAACTGTGGTGTTGGATGGGGAACCGAGAAGTTGCTGGAAACTTCCCAGTAGAGCCAGTCTCGTTTCCGAAAGCGGATTCCCAAATGGGTCATTACCTCCAACACTAACATCTTCTAATGTCGGTCTGATGCCGATATTGAAAAAGCCATTGTCAAAGACGAATCTACTGAAATTAGGGATCTTAAGAATCCCAATCCTTTGTTTCTGCACAGAACTCACAGAAGCACTGCTAAGTTCTGCCCCATTATGACAAAGGTTGCATTGAGCTTTACCCTCGAACAGTTGTTTCCCCCGTTGCTGTTGCCCAGTTAGGGCAGTGGTGTTTCCTTCCAAGAAGCGATCAAGTGGGGTATCGTTAGCGATGAGCGTAGATTCGTACATTTGAATTGCCAGCCCAAAAAATAGCGAGAAGTTGTACTCTATTAACCTGTACTCATTGGTTTCCAAAGAGCGATCCGGTTTCTTAACAAAAGTTCTCACACCCTTAGCATCAATTTGAATGAGTTGATTAGACTTCCACCACTCCGGCTTGAAGGCATCTTTAATTAGGCGATCATAGCTTTTATTTCTCAGTCCAGGTTCAGGCCATCTGCTATCTGTACCTAAAACACTGTCCTGTGGATGCACAAGTTGTTTCCCTAGCGGTCTCAGAGGAAATAACTTTTTAGCAAGTTTTCTGGGGAGTTTCTTGCCCTTGCTAACGCTGGCGGATTTGTGATCAATTGATCCGAACTTATCACCTATTTCTTCAAAGGTACGACCATCAGAAGATTCCTCGAACGAGCTAAGTGGTGGATCGACTGCTTGAGAAGCTAAAGACGAATTATTGAGGCTGACTTTGACAAATTTTAGCTGATTTGGAGTCTGTGCTTTCACGACAGAAGCATGAGAATCTCTCAAACCAAAGGAATTCACTCCATTAAAGATGTTTTGCGCCCTACCGTCCCAGAAGTTGCGGAAGTTAAATACTGCATTAATCGCAGTTGGCGCGTTACGTGGCTCGACGCGACGTACATTTACACCTCCCACGTTAAACACCGGATCTGGTTGAAGCGTTACTTGGTCTTCTGCATTACCCGGTATTACATCAACAAACTTGGTATTGATAACTCCTTGGGAGGAGGCGATATCATTCCGATCAGACACAACAGTTGTCGGATCATTTGGATTTGACAACTTGTGAAAGGGAAAATCTTCTGGCTTGAGCTGGTAGTTCGGCCCACCGCCGACATTAAAAACCGTATCTGGGTTTTCTGTGCCATCGGCGTTGATTCGCAGCAGACCAGGAGATATCTGATTTTTTGATCTGTTGTCGGCTCCGGCATGGAAATGGCAAGTAGCACAGGAGGTTTTTCCATCGCTACCAACTTGCATATCCCAAAAAAGAGCCTTTCCTAACTGAATGGCGGCTACTTTGTCTTTTATAAAGTCTCCAAGATTATCAGGCTCTGGAACCGAAACAGTCTTGAGAGAAGCTAGAGGTGGAAACGCCGTAACCTGGGCAGATACAGTATTTCCAGCTATTACTGCTGCCACAACGATCGCAGCAATTGTTATAGTTTTTGAAAGTTTTGATACTATTCCGTTAGGTTTTACATAACCAGATTCCCCCCTTTTACGCTTTGGATCAACTGGAAATTTAGATGATGCTCCACGAGACTCTTGGTCATTAAAAGACCATAATTTGAGATTTTTTAAACTCCGAATTCCCTGCTTGATCTGCACTACCATCGATTTGAGCAAAAATCGACCATTGCCGGTTAGCAGCAAAAACATTGGAAAGGTAGCAAAAAGCAACCCTAAACTGACTATGCGTAAAATTACCATATTTTCAGATCAGAAAACACTTAAAATTTTACTACTTATCTAAAGCTTTTTACTTATTATCAGCCGTATAAAATGTGACTATTTTTATTTAATTAATAATAAATGTAGAGAGGAAAAGGTTAGGTTGTGAGTAAGTTTTGTCAATAGGTCTAAGTATATAAATAAATCTGCATCAGAATAATAATCGTAATAGGGGTATGAGTATCATCGGCTCAGAAAACCGGGTTAAGCTTAAAAGCCTTATTAGGTAAGGATTATGACGATAATGAAGGTCATTGACTTAAACTTATCATCGAGTAACTACTCAACGATAAAATAAGGGTTTCAGCTTCTAAAAATTTTTGTATTACTCATGTAATATCTATTAACCCGGTTTTCTGCGCGAATGCTACTCATACCCCTGATTCTGCGTTCCATGATTTATTCCCCTTTTTGAACCAGCAATTTCCCAGACACCCCAGCCGTAAAACCCAACCCAATCGCCGCTACAGTAATATTAGGTTTGATAAATAACGTCGTAATTCCAATAACTGCACCCCAAAGACAGCCATAACAGCAAGCAATAATCAACTGATTTCTGGGTTTAGCTCTTTCGTCTTGAATAGATTGGTGAACGATGGCATAATCTTCGAGTTCACCAACGATTTCTGATAAAGAAGCGCCGTACTCTTTTTCCAATCTATAAATAGCCAGCCTGTCTGCTTTAACTGGACTTATGGCTAATTTTTGTAATGCTGTGGTTAATTTATCGCTCATTTTTAAACTTCCCGATGCTTCCACATTCTGGAAAATGTTTAGAAAAAATTTACTGGAGAGACAAAATGCTCTATTTTTCAGCCGTACTTAGAAATGTAAGAATACCGGAACTTGACTGGAACTCGACCGGAACTGTGACGAATATTAGTGGTTAATCTTAAAAACGCTGAAACCATCTTTTTCATTTCCGCACAATCGGTTACTGTCAATCAATTGTGACAAGGCATTCCTCAAGTAAAGAACACTCTTTTTCTCTTCGCCCCACTTGCGGCTGTTTCTGATAGCAGCAAAAGAAGTTGGAGGACTAGCAGTAGCTGCAACGATCGCCACAATTTGGTCTAAATCAGCCTCAGAAATACTACTCTCTTCTACTTCCAGAAATTCCACTTCCTGATAAGGCTTTGAAAAAATGGACTCCAGATGATTAACTGCGTCTGATGGGGCAATTTTCTCCCCTCTGGGTATGACTGTCCTTTCATGCTGTTGAACTAATTCCGGGAAGAACTGAAGTAATGTTCTAGCTGGATCTGGTTGCCCATTGCCTGGGTGCAAATGGGTCTTTAGCCATTCGGGAATCATGCCCAGATTGCCACCGCTAACAGGTTCTCCAAAGTTATTAGGGTTGGCTTTGAAATATTCTCCACTAGCGACATTCATTTTGCGTAGACCACCAGCGCTAACCGCTTGAGCTACACAGCCAATGAAGTTAACCGATTGCTTAAAGGTATCTGCCAGCCCAGCCGTAGCTTTACCTACAACGCTTGTCAGGTTAGAGCCATGCAAGACGATAATTAATGTACCACCCGACTTAGCGAAGCGAGAAAGTAAATATTGAATCGCCCAGGTGCGATCGCTCTCCTCTAACAATGACAGCAACCGCATCGCCTCATCAATTACTAGCAGTAAGTTTTTATGGGAGTAAGGTTCGCTTCCATCTAAACCCTTAAGAAATTTCAATAAATCACGAGCGACTAGTTGATCAGCCCCATCCGCATCTTGATCCGGGTACTTAAGGGCAGAGGTTAAGTTGCAGGCAAAGGGGTAAACGTCCACCCCAGCAGTAAAGTATTGGGTATTCAATCCGGGGTCAAGTGCAGTTGATAATGTTGCTAAGATTGCTGCTAAAGTTCCCTTGCCACCTCGCTGAGTACCAGCGATCGCAATGACTTGGGAACTCATCATATCCTCTACTTGGAATCCACTTTTCGTTAAAGCAGCGATCAGTGCGTTTGCCCTATTAGTCAGAGGGATATTAATTATAGTCTCTGGTACAAGCCCATCAGAGGAAGATGGTTGTAACTCTGTAGGTCTAGAAAGCTCCGCAGCTTGGTTCATCTTCCCAATATCTACAGTCGGTGATTGAAATTGCTTGATATCTACGGTCGGTGGTAACTGGACGTTTGCCTGTGCGATGGCACTTATCTCCGACCGATTCACCCGGCTGTCAATTGTCACATCTTGTAAATGGAGAGCCATGCTTTCATAAGTGGGTAGCTGACGACCGAAAAGCTTGCCGAACCAGCCAAACATCCAGCGATAAGCATAAAAACGTTTTCCTGGTTCAACTTGGGTTAAATACTGGACAATATTTTCAAACTCAGCATGAAGAAAGGCGTACTCTTGTGCTGATTGTCGTTCTAAGAATTTAACGGTATTGGCAAGATGATCCGCTTGATAATTGCTCCTAGCATCATAATCCCCGGCACGAGCTAAAGCGTCTATAAAGTTGCCACGTACAAAAGGCAAGGGGGCAATTTCTTTAGTGCGGTTGGAGTGTTCGACAACAAACCATAGCCATGCAGCACCACCAATTAAACCACCAACTAGCGCCAAAGGGTTCACCGCATAACAAACCGCTCCGATCCCAGAAGCCAACAAACCAAGCACACGGGTCATATCTGCTTCATTCTCAGATGCCCGTGCCATTTCAAATAATCCATCTTTTCTCTCTTGCAGCCATTGGGCAATATTTCCGGCTTCCAAGTGAGACAAGCTAGGATATGATTCGCGTAAATGTTCAGTTTCTTTAGTTGTGATTTTTGGGATATTGTTACTTTGCATAAATGCCTCCCTTGGTGAAACGTTGCCGCCCTTTTTTACAGTGATTGGTTTCTTGGGCGGTTTCCGTTCTAATCCTTTGTCAACCGCCAAATGGCAAACCCAATTTCACCCGCCATCATTGTGCCGATGTTAAACAATATGCAGCCCAGAATTATGAAAGGGGCTGTAAATTCAAATGGGTTACGAGCCGCAAAGGTGGTGACAATATCGAACACCCAAACCGCAATCACAACTAATCCAGCACTAGAGCGATCGCGTGTACCTGCGGTTTTGTAGTCTTGCCACAACTGGCCTACCAAGTCAATCTTGCCACTAGGCTTGGTTTCAAGCTCATAAACCATGTGGTCTTGAAGCTCCCGCCTCGCTGAATCTGGGTTTTTACCGCGTAAGGCATGAGCTTCAATTACTTGCACACCGATAGAAATTATGAATGCAAGGTAAAAGAACGGGTTGAACAGTGCAAACGGCACATTTAGCCAATTCCAAGTCGGCTCAAACCAGGGTAAAACAGGGGGGCCTTGAAAGATTAATTGCCAAGTTGAATCAGCACTAATCATGGAACCGCCGATAAATAAAATCCCGCCAACTAACGCACGACCCGCACCACCATTAGCAACGAACTGATTAACGATCGCGGCGGCTGCCCTAATAGGTAAACCAACAATCATCACAATAGCCTTGGCACAAAAATCGATGATTTCACCAAGCGATCGCTTCTTATCTTTGGGTTTACCATCATTGTTACCAGTGCTATTACTTTCTGCACTTGATGAACCATTAGCCATTACTTTTTCCTTACTGGTTTGATATTTTGAACGGTTTTACAAACCTCTTTAGCTTTGTGCTTCCACTTCCAAATTCCTTCTTCAATTCGCCCAATACACCTACCCGTTGCGTCAAAAACATCAACAATCTCATCATCTTGATAAAAGGTTGTGTCTGGTCTGGGATTGCGTTTACTGTTGTCAATGTAATTAGTAATTCTCAACTTGCGACTTGTGGGCATCACTCCTGCCTCATATAAGGCATCACTGGTTTTTGCCCGTTCTTCTATGCGCGAACGTTCTAGTTCTTCTGAGGCTTTTAGCCGTTGAAGCTCTGCATAAGCCCCCAACTTGGGTACTAAGGGGATGATTACAGGCAACATGCAAATGCCAACACCAGCCAAAGCTAAGTACAGTTGTTTCTTATACATGAGACTGCTGTGCTATAGCGCGTTCTTAGTACAAATTTTTCCCATGTTTCACACATAAAATGAGGCGTTTCATGTTTCACGACGCTGAAACATTGATGAAACCGTTGAAACGTTTCATGAAACAGTGCTGTGAAACAGCTTCGTGAAACACTACCCTTCATAACGCCTTTCGAGCAAGGAATTGACTGGTGTTTCGTGTTTCATGTTTCACGTTTCACGCTGGGGGAATGCTGTTTCATGCTGTTTCACGCCCTGAAACACTGATGAAACCGTTGAAACGTTTCATGAAACAGTGCTGTGAAACAGCTTCGTGAAACAATCCCGCCCATAAAGGCTTTCGAGCAAGGAATTAGCTGGCGTTTCACGTTTCATGTTTCATGTTTCACGCGGGGGAATGCTGTTTCACGAGTCTGAAACACTGATGAAACCGTTGAAACGTTTCATGAAACAGTTTCGTGAAACAGTTTTATGAAACACTCGCGCCTATCACTATTACTTTGATGCCCGTCCCAGAAAAGTCAATCCTGCACCAACAAGTAATCCCAAGGGAATGAACACCCCACTGCCGATTAATCCAGTAGCGACAACGCTACCAACGAGATATGCACTGCCACCTAAAGCGCCAACAACTGAAGTAGCAAACAATCCCGTACTCAGAATATCCATAACTTGATTTTTCCTTTGATGAGTTAATAGTTTTTGAAGCAGTCGGATTTCGGCAACAGTGGCGACAGTTTCATTTTGGATTTGTAACAATGCCGCCACTGTTTTATAAGCTTCTAAAATCGGATCTGTGTCCCCATTGAACTGACTCTCTCTCGTAACGAATTGAGTCGTAGTTTGAGTTGTTCTTTTTTTCGGATCGACTCCCCCAACCTTGTTGAAGCTTCTTCTGCTAAATTAATCAAACTCTGATCTATCTCGGTAATCTGGTTATCGACTTCCAACATGGATTGCTCGGCAAAGGCATCCAACACCGTCCCTTTGGCTCCAATCAAGGATTCCATGAACAACAAAGCTCCTGTAACACCAGTTGATGCACCCAAAATCTTAGATTGCTCATTTTGAACGGCTATAGCACCAGAAATAGTCTCTTTATCAGCCGCAGTTAACTTGTATGAGGCTTGTTGAATTGCCTCATCAGCTTTAGTGATTGTGGCTTCGGGTATATCTGCTACAGGTGATTGTTGAGGCTGTAATCTCTCACTATTGGTAATATCTTGGAATCTAGCTAAAATCTCCTCTGGAACTTGTGAATCTACCGTCCATTTTTGCTCTGGATATTGACGGCGTAGCTCATCAACTACTTTTCCAGGTACTTTTTTGAGAGCTTGTGCGAATTCTTTAACAATCATGATTTAGGCTCCTAAAAACTTTTCGGGGTGATTTTTTAATTCAATAGCTACCTTCTTTAAAGAACCTTTGGCTAAAACGTAACTTCTAATTCTTTGAAGCACAGGTAAATGCCAGTTTGTCAACTTTGCTCGTCCGTTTAGCCCTCCGTTATCTTCGTCCCGAAAATCCTCAAATTCTGGCAGGTACAAAGAAGCTAAGTCTAAATACTTTTGGAACTGTCTAATTCCAACTGATGGCTCCAATTGTTTGGCTGCCTCCTCTCGTGTTAACAATTGTTCAACTACACAGCTTCCCTGAATTAGCAATGGTTTCGGCTCCTAGAGTTCCGATTGAGTTCCGACTGAGTTCCGATTGAATTCCGGTTGAGTTCCGATTGAATTCCGGTACTGCTAATACTAATAATAAAAACCCTACCAGCTGGTGAGTAGGGTTTTTCTGATGACTTAGCGTCAGCCTGACGCTAAGTACCTGATAATAATTTATGGATAGCTCCAAAATGATTAAGTACCTGTGGTTTTGGCTGTTGATACCTTGTACTACTTTCGTCAGCTAACCAATGACTTATTGTTTGCTCAGGATAATCACTAAGCCTATGCATCAGGTATATAGATGCATTGTGAATTATTTTGAATTCTCTTGGATGCATTGGTTTAATACCAATGTTTTGTACCATACTGCGATCGCTCCTAATCTTGGGTTAGTCTGGGGTGGGAATAGCCCATTGGTGTTGAAAAATCTCTGCTTAATTTCTAGACTTTTCCTGTTTGTTGTTTGATCATCTGCTCCACGTCATCAATTGCGTTCACTATTTCTCCTAAAACATTGAAAGCATCGTTTAATACCACATCATTTGATGTAGAAAAGTACTCGGACGATTGAAGCCTGCGATAATCCTTACTGCTCCCAATTATTTGCAACGTATATTGGCAGCCCTGTAAGATAGTCCGGATCTCTGATGTGGTTAACTTGATTTCCATCGTTGTTTATCCCCTAAAATTTATCTCGCTGAATACTGAAACTAGCTCCGACCAAAGAACTGCCTAAGAAGACGGAAAAATTAACCAACATTGCACCCAGGCAAATATTTTTCTGTTGCTCCCAACCAGAGATGATTATGTTGGGATTAGCATTTGTATCAATAATCTCCATTCCCCAACATCCCATTGCCCCTACTCCTGAAAAGCCAGTTAAAAGCAGAGAGACAATTGCAGTTGTTTCTATCGTGCGATCAATGAATAATTTGGGGTTAAATCTTCTCTTAGTACGGCGAAAAACTAATTTATTACGAGTGTTTGAAGGCAAAGATGATTGATGAGTTACTTTCTGTGTTTTCACTTTGCATCCTCCAATTCAATAAAAAACCCTGCACCAGTATTCTTAATCTTTACTTTTCTTTGATTGACTAACATTTGAATCACGTTAAGACTGAAGTTGATGTGACATAATCGAGCGCTACCCCCACAACGACGAAGATACTGTATGCACAAGGAGGAATGGTCAGCAGGGGCGGGATGAGTGGATTTTCTCGGCATAATGTTTCCTCTTTGATAATGCGAGTAAGTGTTTAGGCAGAAAAATTAAGAGCATGGCTAGCTCTTTGCCAGTCACACTCTTGAACCTTATAAATGTCGCCAGAAGTTCTTACTGATAGTCTTAAGACTGATAACTGCGGTTTCTGCTGTTGCTTCAGGAGCATGACCAACAGCCACCGCAGCAGCAATTGGTGCGGGTGTCGTTAACAGGGAATTGAGTAATTCTTGTTGATAGTCAATATCTGCTACTGTGCGGTAAACTCTGTGATAATTTATCTGCATCCCCAAAGGTGTTGGGACAATTTTCAGATATTCATTAAGAGCAGATATGTAGGTATCACCAAAATTCTGGAGAGCAACAGCCGGACGGATAATATTCAACAATTGAATAGCTCGTCTAATGTCTGCAACACTGCGGCTAGCATCAATCTCTGGCTGACTTTCGCGGTAGCCTTTACCTTTTTTCTCGGCTACTAGATTGTTAAATTTAGTAATGGCTCTCTGATGATTGCCTAATGTGTGAACTTTGGTTTGTGCTTGATAACCGACTCTGCCCCACTGCACTGTCAAGTTACCATCTTCGACAATGGCCGCCCAGAATTTATTGCTGTTTCGGATAGCATCAACAAAAACTAAATAGATTTCCATGTTTCTTACCCTGTCAATTCACGGCTTGACAGGCATTGCCCCATCTAATTTGATGTTGTAGTGCTTCAAGTATTGTTTCTGCTTCGTGTGTTGTTAGCCCATTTAATTGTGAGCAAATATCTACCAAAAGTTGTGGCATATCTATACCAATAAATGTGACAAAAAGTGCATCCCTAGAAGCTTCTATTAGTGTGTAACTGCTCGGCTCATGCCTTTCTCGCATAAATACATAATTTGTTAACACCGTCCGAAGCAACAATTTGCTTTCTCTGTCTAATTTCTCCAAATATGCACCATAATTTTCAACCAGTTGGTCAATGATTGGAGTCTGCCCGTAATAAGTAACTAAGTCTGTTGTCATGTTTCTTCGCCTTATTAACTATGTTAATTAGCTACTATCAATTACTAAAAGAAAGAGCGATGGCGTACCCGCTATGAATCGGTGGCGATCGCCCCCATAGAATCAGGAGGCAATCGGTTTCTCATCAGTTCATATTCCGAAACTTAGCAGCACGCAAAGACTGAGTTTTCGCTGCAACCACGGGACTGCTAGCCCGTCGTGCGGTGGATGCCCACACCTGCATTCTTTCAACTGCCGCAGCGTCCTGAATCGCAAGCGGGGTAATCGTTTGACGACAGGCTTCGAGGTCAGCAAGCGTTACCTGCTGCGGTCTATCCTCATCGAATGCCAGCAGAGCAGCTTCCGAAGCAAGGGTTTCCAGTTCTGCTCCTGAAAACTTTGCAGTGTTGGTAGCGATCGCTTCGAGATATTCAAGCTGTACTTGAATACCGAATCGCTCTAGGTGAATCCCTAAAATCTTTACCCGTTCTGGCTCAGTGGGCAGATCAACAAAGAAATTTTCGTCAAATCTTCCCTTCCTCTTTAGCTCACTTGGCAGTGCAGAGGGGTCATTGCAAGTTGCTACGACAAACACGCCACACTGAGATTCGGACATGAATGTAAGGATATTACCCAGAATCCTCTGTGAGACTCCACTAGTGTCACCACTGCCAGAAAGGGCTTTTTCTATTTCGTCTATCCATAAAATGCAGGGTGCGATCGCCTCAGCAGTCTTTAATGCGCGGCGTACATTGCCCTCTGATTCACCAACTAAAGAACCAAGAAGAGACGCAATATCTAGCTGGAGTAGCGGTAGATTAAGGATGTTAGCAATGTTTTTAGCCAATAACGTTTTTCCAGTACCGGGTGGGCCAGCCAGCAACACACCTTTTGGTTGGGGTAAAGAGAGACTTCGCGCCTCTTGCGTGAACAGCCGCCGCCGCCTCATCAACCAATCACGCAGAAGATCCAAACCGCCAAAAGGGATTGTCGCAGGTTTGCCCAACTCAATACCCATTTGAGACAGTAGCCGAGTTTTGTACTCGACGGCTTTGGGGATAAAGTCAGCGCCGACAACGACACCATCATTACTTAAGTTTTCTTTGACTGTTAACCGAAGGAAATCACTAATCTCCTCCAGGGTTAAACCCAGGGCAGCACGAGAAAGAGTTTCTTTTTCAGCATTTTCTAGAGAAATAGTGAAAGTCAATTCCTGTTCAATAGCAGACTGTTGTAGGTCATGCAAATAAGAATTGAGATGAAGTAGTATTTGGTCAATACTAGGTAAAGGAACTTCACAATAAGGAATCAATCTGACTAGGGATTCGTGTAATTGTATGTTCTGACCCAACAAGACAATGCGTTTATCTGTGGGTTTTAACCTGTGGTAAAGGTTTTTAACTTTGCTTAAAATCTCCCAACTCAATTGGGGTGAATTATTAGCAATAAAGGGGTGAATATCTCCGAGGATAAATACACCATTCCCACTAAAGTTAGCAATGTAGTCGAATACAAATAGTAGCGGATCAGCCTGTGGAGGTCTTTTGTACTCTGCAACTGGCTTAAACACCAATCCCCCATCTGCTGCGATTAAACATTGTTCTAAGGTTGATACCCCCAGATTCCAGAAGAATACTGGACTTGAAAGCTTGTTGTTAGCTTCAGTTGTCAACCACTGAATAATCGTCGCTTCATCAGGAGATAGGACATCAACCGCAGCGATGGGGATTTGTGAATCGAGTGTGGAGAGAAGATTTGAGAGTTTCATGATGTTGATATTTGATAAGGAACTGGAGAGAGTTCGTCATGAGTGTTTACCACTTTCACGACTACCTCATAGACTTCGGCATCGCCGCAAAATACAGATGCCATAGCATTACTTTCAGGTTGGGCAATAGCGGAAATAAGAGCATTTATTAGTACACAAATACCTTCAGTATTGGCTTTGATAACCACAGGTTGATGTACTTTTTGCTGCGGATAAACGTGAAGCATGGGATATTCTTTTGATAATTCATTCATAAATTTAGGGGGCTTGGAAACC
The DNA here is from genome assembly GCF_013393905.1 of Nostoc sp. C052. GTDB lineage: Bacteria > Cyanobacteriota > Cyanobacteriia > Cyanobacteriales > Nostocaceae > Nostoc. The sequence goes on along the minus strand of NZ_CP040275.1, from coordinate 113,594 downwards.
CCCTTTTATGTTTGTTACTGGCGTTGGTACTGTTGATGGGTAGAAGTTATACGTTGCTGTTGGGCTTCCGGCTTAAATTCACGTTCGCCCTGTACAACTCCCAACGCCTCTTCAAATGGCTGGGTTGCTGACAAACAAGTTAACCCCTCGAATCCAAGAGCTTCCACTTTCACTTCACCTGTAGCGCTGTCGAAGTGAATCAGTATTGACCGTTCCATATTTATCTCCGTGCATATTGTTGAACTTCTTGATGTCCGGCAAAAGTGAGCCGTAAAGTTTGCACAGTGCCATCAGTAGATTCTGCGATCGCACATTCTCCAAACTGCTCTTGTAACTCGGCGGCAATAGATCGAACCATCCGTTGTCCATAAGCCAGCATTAGTTTATTACTGAAAAAGTCTTTGCCCAGCTTCGGAACTGTCTCGTAGCCGTCGTGTATCACATCGTACACACCACTTGACTGATTCCATTTGAACCCGATGTCTGCACGGGCTTTTATGGTGCGACCAGATACGATGATTTCAGCACTTTGTCCTTGAGAACCACCGTAGTATCCTTTTAGTGATTGTGCTGTTTGGTGAACCTGCGGTGATAGGTTTAAATCCGTGAGAGCTTGCACCAAACACTCGTGATTGCTTAATTTGGTTTTAACGGTTGAGAAGTGTGACATAAGAATTTTGTTCCTATAGTAGAAAGAAGTGCGGTACTCTTTTTGAGATGTATATGCTGCATTTTTCGTTTAAGGTACTTAGTCTTGGGCGAATGCACCCGCCCAAGACTGTTTTTTACCGGAACTTAAACGACATCACGGTAGCTTTCGACAAGCCCACGTCGTCAGTCGCAAGTGATTGTAGATTGCGTTGTTCATCTAACAACTTGGCACGAATTTCTTCCATCTTTCGCTGTAATTGACTGCGCGTATCAGAACCAAGATTCTTCGACTCAATCGCTGGATCGTTAACGATAGAGTCCAAGTGCGCCATCATCGCCTCCAAGCTACTGCCTGCCTCCGGTGAAGCGTTTGCCAGTAGCACTTGAACCTTCATCAGATGGCGCTCCATTTTTCTTTTAAACTGTATGGGTTTCCTCCCTGGTTCCCAATCAGCTAACTCTTCAAGCAATTGCGCGGCGAGTTGTTCACCACCAGCTAAAGCAGATTCCCTCAATCTCTGTTCCAGATTTTGGTCATACTGTTGGATGAACTTGGTAATCTGATCAAGACATTCAGCTTGCTGCTGATTGAGTTGCTCAGAGAGGGCAGGGATAATAACCGGACGCCTATAATGACTTGCAAATAGTCTTCAAGATCGGTCAGAGTCGGGAATGCTCTTAACAAGTTTGCTTTTACAGATTCTTGCTTATCCTGTGCTAATTCCCAGGTGTTAAGTGAGAGAAACTGATCAATCCGCTCTTGGTAATCTACAAGTCCCGCTTCGTAATCAGCTTTTAATTGATTGCGTAAACCAGGGGCGATATTATCTCTGATATTGATTAACTGATTCCATACCAGGGGAGCTAAATCAATTGGACAAACCCAGTCACCAGTATCAGCAGACATCCACTCTTGAACTGAGGCGATTTCTTGACGAAGTTGTGCGGCAGCTTCATCTAGCTTTTTGAAGACCTTAATACCTCGCAGACCGACTTCGGAATTTGTGACTTTAACGAGGTCTGATTCTATTTCAGAAACTTCAGCTTTAAGTACATCCGCCCATTTAGGCGCGGCAGACTTTGTACTTTTCTTTAGCTGAATGCGAAACCGAATACGGGTTTTATTTAACTGTGAGAAATTGTGGCGCTCGACTACTGCATCAGTTAGGAAATTTGCAACGATAGGGTTGTCAATTGCTTGTACCATGATTATTCACCTCAATCATTATTTTCACTCTCGATTAAGCGAAGCTTTCTTTGTGACTATTTCTCAATTTCTGAATGTCCGTAGTAGCTCTATAGATTACTTTGTTAGAGCTTTTTTGTAACCTAATGTGTCTTTTGATGACTGGTGGTTTATGTATGGACATGGCTTAAAATAGCTGAAGTTGCTGTGAATTATCCTGTACCACAGGCTTTTGATAAACCATGCCTTCGACTTCATAACAGCGAGTCATGAGTTTGTTTCGGTTTAGCCGAAAGCTGGCTTTTTTCCTTTGATTTGGCAGAGGTACAAATAAATACTGTGGATGTTGTATAGTACCTTCATCACCCAAGTATCGTGAAAGCGTACCGTTGATTTGGTAAACTTTTGATGAGCTTAATAACGTCGTGTCGTAAACTTTAATCAAATTTAATTCCATCTTATTAGCAGTGAAGTGTGCCATAATTTATCGTGGAATCGATTTTTCTCTACAGTTAGACTGATTAAATCTGACTGTAGAGTTTTTCACGCATAATTCGTTATTTTTGCGTTAATTATTGATTGAGAGTGACAGAAGATTACAGATAGAAATGCTCGAAAATCTGGTGAAGTTTTTCCTGATCTTCATCAGGCAGAGCCTTAAAATCGAACTCGTCTGATTCCCAAACTTGATCCAGGCTTGTAGACTCATCAACAATATTTGCAATCAAACAAGATTGATCGTCGTAGTTCCAGCCATTTGCTAAAAGCCACGGTAGAACCCCGTCAGATTGCAAAAGTTTTTCCAGGTCAAACAAGTCAGAAAATGATTGCAGATTTTCGACGTTGGGGTGAACAATTGTAATACTCATCTGTGATTAGTTTTGAATAGTTGAACAGCACGTATTAGCTGTAGACAAAGCTTGAGTAACTTATAACTACAGTCTCTCAAGCTCTGTTTACAACAAGTTAAAGCACCATTTCATTCGCAGCTTTTGTTACAGCTAAAGCCTGTTTACTGACCTCTCGCCACTCTGTTTGCTCGTTGTAGGATGCCATCACTAATTCCGACTCTACCCATACACGACAGAACAATACATTTTCATCTGTCGTACCAGGGTGCGGCTGTAGTGTGATGGGAGAATACAATTGTTCTGGGGTCAAAGTTGCGATCGCCGCAAGTATGCACTTTGAAAAATGCGTATCATAACCGGATTCTAAGATATACGTCCGGTCTGCTTGCATAGTTATTAGCAACTTGCAGGTTTCTTTTTTGCGGCGTTCTGTATTCTCAAACCGCAGTTCTTTAAGGTATCCAGTCAGCGCAGTTTGAGGGACATCACTCGGTTCACCATTTAGTGTGTACCACAGCCCCCCGTGCTGACGATTGCAGTAAATTTTACAATTGCCAGCTTCAGAGTGCAATCCAAGTTTCGGTTTATTAATTGCTGCAACTAACTGCTTGAGAAATTCTTCCTGGCGCATCAAAGCAGCAAGTAGTTCAGCATTTTCTTGAGGGTTCATTTGTTTGTACCAAAAGCATTTCACTTTCGCATTGGCGAAGCCGTTGACTTCTTAAAACAGCAGGCGCAACCGATGAAGATTTCGGTCACGCCCACTATTTCACTTACGCCGCTACCAACTCCCGACGAACTTGCGGCAGTTCAATCGGAGCAGTTGTCCTGGATAGCACCTTTACAGCCTCTTTTATGCTCCAATACCGTACTCCATCCCCACACCGCCAATAGTAGGTCTTGGGGTCGTTTTCCCATAACTCATCAACGTTTCTGACCTTGAAGACAATTCCCAAGAACTTACCATCTAGATATACGTTGTGAGCCGTCTGAAGGCTAGTGCGTCCTACATAAGTCAGTCGATAGCCGTCTACTGGTTCGCACAAGTCTTCTGCACGAGTCCCGCGATACGAACAATTACCGCACCCATGACCTTCGCAGTCTGGACAGATGGCAGCAGGCATATTCCACTTCGGCAGTGTAAAATCCCATTCAGCCGATGGGGTTAATATTCGAGCCTTGTGGGAAATATAACAACCAGCATGACCGATTACTTTATCAGAATGGTATTGGACGCTTAACAATAGCCAATCACAATCACCTAACAAGCCAATTTTCTCAGAAGCTTGTTTCAATTCCTCATCTTCTTTGTGATTGCACTTTACTGGAGCAGAAAGACTCGCTTTTACCTCTGCAACAGCGCGTTTGAAAGATTGTTTGTGGTATCGAGCATAACCGTGGGTCATTTTTACCCACACGATATCATCACTGTTGATCCAGATAGTCACTACATCTTCGAGCTTGCACTCTTTTGAGTAGTCCGACTGATTGACGATGGTTGCAATGATTTGGCGATCGCGTGTGGTTAACGGATCTTTTGTTGGCGCAGGGGCTGAAACTTGTGTCATCATTAGCAAATACCTCTTAAATGGGTAAAAGGGCGATCGCACAGTTTGTCCGACGGAGCGATCGCCCTATTTTTATTGGTCAGTTTGTTGTGCCTTCAGCACAACACTCTCACTCTAGAATTGGCGAAGCCTCATATTTGCTTGCTCCTAGTCAGTAACTGGAGCTTGCTACAGCAGCATATCCCTTGATCGGGCGGCAGTCGGCAACGAGCTTCAAAGCGACTTCCGTAATGCTGTAGCAACTTTTTATTTGGAACCCACTCCACCCTTACCTCACTTCAGCAGCCTTGACTATTCGCTGCTTTCGCTACCTGGGGGCTTTGTTTTCTGTTCACTTTTTTCAAGGTTCAGTGTTGAGCGCCTCTTTATTTAGCTAAGAGGCTGGCGCTCATTCCCTCTATAACTACTACTTTACTAGTCCCACACATAAATGTCAAGTACCGCTAGTACTTATTGAGAAATGATTTTAGGGGAACCGAACAGTTCTTGTACATCTTTTCCAAGGATTTGGCAGATATGCCTAAGTAACTGAAAAGAGACGTTTTTAGGCGCTCTGGGCATTGTTGGGTGTTCTAAAAGTTGTATGTACTGGTGAGAAACTTGATAATCAAACTTTAGCCGGACTTCTTCAGCAAGAGAGCGTCTAGAGAGCTTTCCACGCATATCCTTAAGCTTTTCTCCAAAAGTGGGGTTCCACGCAACAGTTGTTATTAAATCTAATTCCAGCATAATAAATTCTTTATGTGTCCCACTTGACGCATCCATAATATAACTGATATAGTCCTGCTAGTAAAGAGTAAATCACTCGATACTAAAGCGATCGCTTGCCCATGTGCAATGCAATGATTTCAGTTTTCGCCAATTGAAGGAATACAACTAGAGAAAAAGATCACCTACAGCAAACGCTTGCGCTCTTGAGCAATGCTAGAGCCATCGCATACGCTTGTACACGATTGCTGATCGGGGCAATGCCTTTACGTAAATTGCAAGGAGCGTTAATGAAAGGCTTTAGTAATTTTGGCTCTTCAGTTCCTTTTATGGAGTCGAATAATAAATAAAATCTAATCAGAGCCTATGTTCCTTGCTATGACTAAGTTTGAAGTTTTTGAGCCTTTTTTATAAAACGGCTATTTTAATGCAATACCATAAAACCAACGCAAGAGACGTAATTTTAAAGTCTTCATTAGTAGTACTTTTAGTTTTTACTGCCAGCAGGTGCTGAAAGAGACTGAACTCTAGAGATTTGCAATTTTTGAAGCTCGAATGGGAACAATAGGCTGGTATTTATTACATTTCTATAGATATGAACCTGACAAAAACAATTTTAAATGCATTAGAAAAACTTTTAAAAGTTTCAGTTTGTATTGGGGTGATGCTAATTCTTAGTATTATATATTATTCAATGACAGAATTACCTGAAGCTATTGCCGCAGGTCAAGCTTCATCATCAAATAATATAATAAAAACAGCTACTTATTTAAATAAATTTAAAAGTTTTCTAGAATTTGGAGATTCTTTTCTGCCGGATATATCTATTTTAAGAGCATCTTTTAGCCCAACGTTTCAACCAACTTTTGCACCAACGTTTCAACCAACTTTCGCTCCAACTATATCTTTAATTGGTAGAGTTGATTTTTATTTTCAAGCTCAAGAATTAAACTTGATTAAAATTATTATCTGGAGTTTAGACTAAATGGTCAAACTTAAAGGACAAAAATAGGGGGTCTGATTGAACACAGACCCCCTTTTGACAGAACCTGAGAGAAGTACCACCTACTCTCACCTGCCAATATGAAATTTGACAAACTTCAAGAATTTCGTCAAGCAGCTTACAACCATCTGGGCAAAGCTCACGATGCGACTTTTGAATTGACTGATGCCATCTTGACGACTCGTAATGCTTACAGTTTGGCAGATTTATCCCTATCTCCATTTTTTAGACGTAAGTGGTCAAGCATCTATGAAGCTCTACAAGACAGCAGACCAAAGCGACAAAAATTGATGCAGTTGTACATAAAACAAATGCCAACACAAGATCGTCCCTTGTTGGCAGGCGACCATACTGCTTGGCCTCGTCCCGATGCAGTAACTCTTCAAGAAAGAACAATTGAACACACGAGTGTAACAGTGCCTGGAAATAAACCGATTACCATTGGTGAGGGATACAGCACTATTGCTTGGGTGCCAGATGATTCTGGTAGTTGGGCATTACCCTTGAGGCATGAACGAATTACTAGTTGGGAAAACCCCATAGATAAGGCAACCTGGCAGCTAAAACAAGTGTGCGAGCATTTGCCTACCAGACCGATTTCAGTTTGGGATAGCGAGTATGGTTGTGCCCCTTTTGTCTTGAAAACTGCTGAGATTCCAGGAGATATTCTTGTACGTTTACGTTCAAACCTTTGTTTATGGGGCGCACCTCCAACATATTCTGGCAGGGGTCGTCCCAGGAAGCATGGTATCAAATTTAAGCTCAATGAACCCGATTCATGGGACGAAGCAACTCAAACCCTAGAGATGAACGATCCAAAACTGGGGCACTTAATAGTTAGGTTATGGGAAAATTTACACTTCCGTAAAACTGCGGCACGTCCGATGTCATTGATACGAATTGAGCGTCTTGATGACAAAGGTAACTTAAGAGTCTCAAAACCTTTATGGTTGGCTTGGGTAGGAGAAGAAATGCCTCCATTATCCGAAGTTTGGCGGTTTTATTTGCGTCGCTTTACTGTTGACCACTGGTATCGTTTTTTAAAGCAACGCTTGCACTGGACTCTTCCTAAACTAAGTACTCCCAAACAGTGTGAGAGATGGAGCGACTTAATGCCAATGATTACTTGGGAATTGTGGTTGGCTCGTGATATCGTTGCTGACAACCCTTTACCTTGGCAAAAGTCAATCGCTCAGTTGACCCCTGGAAGGGTTGCTCAGGCTATGGGGATCATTTTAGAGGGTATTGGTACTCCTGCCCGTTCGCCCAAACCGCGTGGAAAGTCTCCGGGTTGGGAACCAGGAAAACCACGACAACGTAGAATTCGCTATCCCATAGTTAAAAAAACTACGCCAAAACCACGTAAAGAGCAAGCAAAATCTGCTTGACATCAAAGATTTTGATACTTGAAACTTGTGTTTTATCAACTCAGCGCAGCTGGGTCGTTTTGTGTTGCTTAGTCTAAACTCCAGTTATTATTAATAATAACGAAAAAGAGGTTTTTAAATCTCTAGCTTTAGAATCTTATAAATTAGGTGTTGAGAAAGCTCAAAAAGATGGGGATTATAAGAGCGCAGTTAAACATTACAGTAATGCTTTAAGTCATGATGGCCACTTTGCTGAAGCTTATGTCAGCCGAGGTCGAGCATATTCAGAGTTAGGAGAACAGCAAAGGGCTATTGCGGATTACACTAAAGCTATGGAAGTCAAGCCTAAGTTTGCTGAAGACGCATATAGATATGTAGAACCATTATTAGGAAGGGGAAGTATATACATTAAACTTGGCAATTATCAAGAAGCATTAAATGATTTTAATTTAGCAATTCAACGTAATCCTGATTTCTGGGATGCTTACTTAGGTAGAGCTACTATATATATTGGGCAAGAAAATTATCCCGCAGCAATTAATGATTTGACGGAAGCATTAGAATTAACGGCAGACAATTATCCGGCAGCATTTCTAAGGCGTGGTTCTATATGGGCTGAATTAGGCGAAGCAAAAAAAGCTATTAAAGACTTTACTGAAGTTATTAATAACCATGCAGAAGATGCTATTGCATATTATGCAGATGCTTACTATAAAAGAGGTCTAACTTACTTAAATATAGGTAATATAGAAATAGCAATCGATGATTTTACACAGGCAATTAAATATGATTCTAATTATAAACAGGCTTATTATTACCGAGCAGCCTCCTACAAAGAATCAGGAAAATTTCAGGAGGCAAATCAAGATTACAGCCAGGCATTATTAGCTAGCAATTTCCCAGAGCATCCCGGACTCTCTGCTTCGGTTAATACAATAGCTATCAGTAATGATGGTATGACTTTAGCTAGTGGTAGTAACGACTCAAATATTAGACTGTGGAACTTGAAGACAGGTCAAGAAATTAACAATATTGCTGGGCAAGTAGGTCAAGTTTTCGCTGTTACTTTTAGTCCTGATAGTCAAATTATTGCTTATGCTGGTACTGATAAAATTATTAAGTTATGGAACATAAAAACAAGAAAAGAAATCCTAAATATACCAGCGCATACAGACTGGATTAATTCTCTAGCTTTTAGCCCAGATGGAACTATCCTTGCTAGTGCAAGTGATGATAAAGACATTAAATTATGGGATGTCAAAACAGGAGAAATAATTACTAGGTTATCTGGACATTCAGACTATGTTAAATCCCTTGTATTTAGCCCAGATGGTCAGTTTATTGCTAGCGGTAGCCGTGACCAAGATATCAAATTATGGAGTTGGCGAATTGGAAGATCCATCAGAAATTTAGTAGGACATTCAAATTGCGTGCGTGCTGTAGCTTTTAGTTTTGATGGTCAAATTTTGGCTAGTGGTAGTGAAGATAATAGCATTATGCTGTGGGATTGGCAAAGTGGAAGAAAAATCGGTTCTTTAATTGGTCACTTTAAAACAATTACATCTTTGGCATTTAGCCCTGATAATAAGATGCTTGCTAGTGGTAGTGATGATAAAACTATTAAGCTATGGAATGTGCAAACTCAACTAGAAACAATGAGCCTTTCCGGTCATTTATCTTATGTCGAGTCAGTAGCTTTTAGTCCAGATGGAAAAACTCTCGTCAGTGGAGGTTATGACAAAACTGTTAAAGTGTGGCAAGTAGATTAAACAACTAATTCAGGAATTAATAATCGCTGACACCTACCACACACCAATATATTTTTAGCCACTGTTCTACATTTTGCCTCGTACTGGCTAGAGCTTTCGGCAATCACTCATGAGAATCGATTGGGGAGGCGATGGCTACGCTCCACTTAGCGATGTCTACGACGGGCTGCACCTACGCTACTTCCTCCATTTCCAGATTTGCCTTCTCAACACACCATCACCAGCAACCATGTTCTGTGGTCTGCCAAGGCATTTGCTTACAATCGCGGACGCTGCCTGTGATTAGATAGTTAAGAGTTACTCGCAGAATACTGCTTCCTTTGTATTGTAGGAATCATTAAGCACTATAATTCTTTACCCAGGTTTATAAAGAGTTAAGTGTATCTAAAAGCTCAAACACAGCTTGATAATTGCCTGTTTAATCAGTAAATATACTGTGCCATTTATCTAACTTTCGATTATCCTTGATAAAAGTCATCAAGGAAGCTGTATTGCTATGTATACAACAACCACTTCAAGGCAGCAAAGCCATCTGTAAGGTAATGTTCACATTTTTATTAAAAAAGTTACCCCCTTATTGGCCAAAATCGAAAAAACACAGTAATCAAAGGCAAAATTAATGCCCAGATTGAGTATTAATCAGCGCCTTGATGCACTATTACCAAAACTGCAAGATGCACGTTTATTAAGTAATCGCGGTATTGGAAACGAAATTGGCTTTTATATTTTTGATTATGACGCTGAATATGAACCACTGGTACAGCGATACATTGAGCGCCTGAAGTTGCAATTAATGAGTCCACCCAGTGAAATTATGTTGCTAGAAATCGACCTTTATAGAACAATCTTCGACATTTTGGAAGAAAGGCGATTATTAAATAGGTCTTTTGAGTTAGAAGCAATTAGAGGAAATGCCGCTTTGGAAGAAGCCATTTCCTCTCTTTTGCAACCTGAACAGGTTATTGCCCACATTCAGAAAAAACTTACAGGACATGAACAGCTTTTAATGATGACCGGAGTTGGTGCTAGTTGGCCTCTTTTACGATCGCACAGCATTTTGAACAACTTACATCCAGTTCTAGATAAAATCCCTCTGGTTATGTTTTTCCCTGGTTCCTACGATGGGCATGAACTACGCTTATTCGACACATTTAAAGACGACAACTACTACCGAGCTTTTCCTCTTATTCCCCATCAAGAATACCACCTATGAATATCGCCGAACTCTTCCAAAAAGACATTCACCGCAACATCAATGGCGTAATTAAAGTTGGACAACAGGACAGCGAGAATATCCGTCAGGAATTGGAAGAGTACGTTGTTACCTACGAACTGGATAAGCACTTTCGTATTTTCTTTGAACGCTACACTAGTGCTTTTGACAGTCCCACAGACAAAATGGGAATATGGATCTCAGGTTTTTTTGGCTCAGGGAAGTCCCACTTTTTAAAGATTCTTTCCTACCTCTTAGCTAATCACCAACTGGGGAATAGCTATGCCTTGGATTACTTTGATGGAAAGCGCATACCTGATCCGATTTTGCTGGCCAAGATAGAGCAAGCGGCACGTAGTTCTTGTGATGTAATTCTATTTAACATAGACTCCAAAGCTGACGCTAATAATAAAAATGGTAAAGAAAGCATTACTAAAGTTTTTCAAAAAGTCTTTGATGAGCATTTGGGCTACTTTGGGACAGTTCCAGCCATTGCTGATTTTGAACGTCAACTAAATCGCCAAGGCAAGTATGCAGCTTTTCAAAAAGCTTTCTTGGCAGAGACAGGAATGGAATGGAAGGAAAACCGAGATGCTTGGAGCTTTTATCAAGATGCGATCGCCGTTGCATTACAAACCAGTACGGGCATGAGTGCAGAGGCGGCTAACCGATTGCTGGATTTAGGTAAGCAGAACTATACTTTAAGTCCAGAAAAGTTTGCTGGCATGGTAAAGCAGTATCTGGATAGTAAAGGGCCGCAACATCGCCTAATTTTTATGGTGGATGAGGTAGGACAGTATATTGGTGAAGACAGCAAACTGATGCTGAACCTACAGACTGTTGTGGAAGATTTGGGTACTTACTGTTTGGGAAAAGCTTGGGTGGTGGTGACATCCCAAGAGGCAATGGATGAGATTACCAAAAACAAGATTAAAGGCGAGGATTTTTCTAAGATTATTGGTCGTTTTTATCGCCCACTGAACTTGTCTTCTGCTAATACCGATGAGGTAATTAAGTTACGCTTGTTGGGCAAAACTGATGCAGCGCGGGCTGGGTTGGAAGCTTTGTATAGCCAGAAAATTGCTATTCTGAGAAACCAAATTGCTTTTACTCAAGACAGTGCCGATATGCCAGGATATGGCAATCCTCAAGACTTCTTTACCGCCTATCCCTTTATTCCCTATCAGTTTAATCTGTTACAAAAGGTTTTTACTCAAATTCGCCTCATGGGTTCTGCTGGCAAGCACCTGGCATCAGGAGAGCGATCGCTATTGGATGCATTTCAGGTTGCATCCCAAGCGGTAGCCGGAGAACCCCTTGGTGTGCTGGTTCCGTTCCACACCTTTTACATGGCAGTAGAAGGCTTTTTAGATAGTTCGATCAACCAAGTTATTATTCAGGCGGGTCGGAATCCGCAACTACATTCTTTTGATATTGACCTATTGAAGACTTTGTTCATGGTCAAGTACCTGAAAGAAATTCGGGCTAATTTGGATAATTTAACTACTCTTAGTCTAAATAATATTGACCAGGACAAATTGGTATTGCGGCAGCAGGTAGAAGTATCTTTGGGGCGGTTGGAACGTCAAACTCTTATCCAGCGTAATGGCGATGAATATATTTTCTTAACCCATGAGGAGCAAGATATTGGCAGAGAAATCAAAAATACTCAAGTTGATTCAATCAAAGTTCTCAAAGAATTGCAACAGCTTGTCTGGGATTCAATTTTTACTGACAAGGAACTACGATACAGCCAGCGTCATAAGTATCCATTTAACCGCAAGCTGGATGAACAAACTTTTGGGCAGCAAACTAACGACCTAACCCTGCATATTGTTACCCCTTATGCCGAAAGTTACGCTGCTATGCAGGATGATGCTTTCTGCATTGGTACTACGGGATCTCGTTATGAAGTCTTGGTGCGATTACCTGATAACCAGCGTCTACTGGATGATCTCAATATTTTAATCAAAACAGACGAATACTTACGTCTGAAAAATAGCAGTAACCTCAGCCCTAGTATCCAGAGAATTTTAATCGCACGGGGAGACGAGAATAGCAAACGCCGTCAGGAATTGAAAGTTATCCTAGAGGATTTGATTACTCGTGCTGATGTATTTGCCTGTGGTAGCAAGTTAGAAATTCGCAGTCGAGACACTAAGAGCTTGCTGAATGAAGGTTTGAGCTATTTGGTAGGCAATGTGTATCAAAAGCTCGGTTACGTGGCTAGTGGTTTTGAAAACGAAGATCACGTAAGCAATGCCCTAACTCGTGAGAGTCAAGAACAAGATATTAACGGACAGCCTGTTAATGTGGCTGCTCATAGTGAAATGCGAGCTTGGTTAATGGAAGAAACCCGCCTTCGCCGTCTTGTCAGCATTAAGGCATTGGTAGATAAGTTTGCAATTCGTCCCTATGGTTGGTCGGAATTCGACACTTTGGGAGTGATGGCGGAACTTGCTAACAAGGGTGTAATAGAACTGCGACACGCTCAAGGCAACGTTAATCTGCATGATAAAGGTTTAGTGATGCAGTTGCGATCGCGCAAAGAAATAGATAAATATACTGTCCGCCTTACTGATGAAATTAACCCGGCAAACTTGAAGATTGCCAAAGATATGGCCAGTGACTTACTCAATGGCAATATGTCTAGCGATCCACAGTTGCTATTTGAACAATACAAAAATGCCCTAACAAAACGCTCTCAAGAACTAGAAGGTTGGTTAATCCAAGCAGAAGGTGGGCTTCCCTTTGCTCAATTACTGCGTACTAACTTAGATTTGCTGGGTGAATTGTTAAGCAAGGACAGTGCGGCTAAGTTTTTCGACACATTTCGTCAGCGACGGGATGATATAGAAGAATTTATCGAAGATGTGCAAAAGCTACAATCCTTCTTCAGCACGCAAATTAAGCTGTTCCAGCAAGCTTATAATGACCTGAAAACTCTAGAACCAGAACTACGCCATATTAGTGATCCAGATTTGCTCAGGCGGGTGGATTTAGTTAAGCAAATTTTGGCGATGTCTGACCCCACTGCCAAGATTCCAGAATTAGCAATGTTACTCCTACCTGTCAAAGATAAGGTGCAGGAAGCGCTAAAAACTCAAATTTATCAGGTGGAGAGTAAAAGCAAGGCAATGCGGGAGAAATTAGCTGAGTATGTGACTTCCGCTCACCAAGACATTTCTGCACAGCTTGACCTTAGTAATATCACTCAAAACATCGATAAAGTTGTCACCTCAGTTAATCAAGTAACAAGTATCGATTCTGCGATCGCACGTCAGAGTGAACTAGAAAACATCCTCCCACAATTGCTGCAAAAAGTAGATCAGCAAGCCAATGAAATCATTCAGCGTCAGTCAAACAACGGCAGTAACGGCAAAGCTACTTATGTCAAACCCATCGTATCAGTGCAGGTAGCGAGAGTTGCGTCTAAACCCCTACTGGAAACACTGCAAGATGTGGATGTTTATCTAGAGGCGTTGCGGAAAACCCTATTAGATGAGATTCAACAAAATTATCGCGTTCGCCTTGAGTAATATTACTTAGTTTTACCAATCATTTTCCTACCTTTATTGCATCACCCTATTCCCTCATCAGCTTATGAACCGCACCGCTATCAAAAACTTTGCTATTTGGGCACGTCGTTACCTACGAGAACAAGTTAAAGCCCGTGCTGCCCAATTTGGCATAACTCACAAAAGTATTACAGAACCTCAGACAGTTGCAGGTGGACTGCTGGTAGCGGGTCAAACGCTAAATACCACTGAAGCAAACCAGTATCATCAACTGCGAAATCGCTTGCAAGATTTAACGCTAAGTTCCAACCAACCCCAGGCGGTAGATGCGCTGATAGATGAAATTGCCTACACCTGGTTTAACCGTCTGGCGGCGTTGCGGTTTATGGAGGTGAATGGATATATCGGGCGAGTGTTAAGTAGTAGCGATCCAAATTTGGTAGACCCTGATTTGTTACGGGATGCTAGTTCTATTGCCGAAATGGGTGATTTACCTGGACTTGACTTGGATACTCTCAATGAGTGGCGTAGTTTTGCCAATCGTGACCCTAACCCCGATGAGTTTCTCTACCGCCGTCTGCTGTTAGCTCAGTGTAAAGCTTTGGCAGAGGGAATTCCGGCACTGTTTGATCCTCGCCAGAACTACCAAGCGCTCTTTTTACCTGGAAATTTGTTAAATCAAGATTCAATTGTACGGCGGCTGGTAAAGGAGATTCCAGAGGAGGACTGGCAGAATATTGAAGTAGTGGGTTGGCTGTATCAGTTCTACATTTCGGAACGCAAGGATGAGGTAATTGGGGCAAAGTCGAAGGTTGCAGCCGCAGATATCCCCGCAGCAACTCAATTGTTTACCCCCCACTGGATTGTTCGCTATATGGTGGAGAACAGTTTAGGGCGGTTGTGGTTAGATTCTCACCCGGAATCACGCTTGCGTGAATATATGCCTTACTATTTGGAAAATCCTAACGATAATGGTGAGGGTGAAAAACCTCAAGTTTTAACACCTCAAGAGTTAACCGTAATAGACCCTGCTTGTGGTAGCGGTCATATTTTGGTGTATGCGTTTGATTTGCTGTTTGAAATTTACAAAGAGCAAGGTTACTTAGAGCGCGATATTCCGGCGCTGATTTTGACGCACAATTTGTATGGTTTAGATATTGATGAACGTGCAGCGCAGTTGGCAAGTTTTGCGGTATTGATGAAGGCGCGGGCGAAGAATTCGCGGATTTTGCGGAAATCTCTGGCTTTGAATATTATGGCGGTACATCCTACCCATAGTCAGACTTTACCACCAGCTACAGAATTAAACGCTGAAGATTGGCAACCGCTAATTGAGGCTTTTAAAGATGCAGATAATTTAGGAAGTTTAATTACTCCGCCAGCTTTTGATAGTGAGAAGTTAAAATGGCAATTGCAGGCATTAGAATTCAGTAATTCAATGTTTCGGGAATATGTTCCGGCTTTGCAGGGGTTGCTTTTACAAGCGGAGCTTTTGAGAAATAAGTATTGGGTGGTGGTTGCAAATCCGCCTTATATGGGAACTAATAGTTTAAATATAACTTTGAGAACTTTTGCCAGTGAACAGTATTATGATTCCAAGTTTGATGCTTTTTCCATGTTTATTCAACGCATTATAAACATGGTTAAAAAATGCGGGTTTACTGGCTTAATGACTCCATTTACATGGATGTTCTTGAGTTCCTATGAGAAACTTCGTAGACGTATACTAAGTGAAAATGTTATCACAAGTTTAATCAGGCCAGAATACCACGCTTTCTTTGATTCAGCTTATGTCCCAATATGCACTTTTACTCTTTTTAATAAGTCATTACCTGAATATAAAGGAACTTTTATTGACCTTAATAAATTTTATGGAGCAGATTTGCAACCAGTTAAGGTATTAGAAGCAATAAAAAATACTGATTGTGGATATATCTATTATGCAAACTCATCTGAATTTGCAAAAATTCCGGGAAGTGCGATCGCTTATTGGGCTACTGATGAGGTATTAGAAATATTTGAGTCTTCCAAAAAGCTTAGTGATATCTCTAATCTAAAGCAAGGACTAATTACTGGGAATAATGACCGATTTTTACGATATTGGTTTGAAATTGCTTATTTTAAGCTTGGCTTATTGATAAAAGATTGTGAAGAAGCGCAAAAGTCGAAGAAAAAATGGTTTCCTTTAAGTAAAGGTGGGGAATTTAGAAGATGGTATGGAAATCAGTATTGGGTTGTAAACTGGGAAAATGATGGAGATGAGATTAAAAGCTATGGAAAAGAAGAAGGCAAAATAAAATCTCGTCCTCAAAATACAGAAAGTTATTTTTTAGAAGGAATTACTTGGTCGGCGCTTTCATCCAGGATGACAAGTATGCGCGTCCATGAAAAAGGATTTATATTTTCTGACAAGGGACAAGCCCTGTTCCCAAAAAAATTACAGGATCAAGATGGATTAATTTCTTTTCTCAATAGCAATCTCGTCTCTTATTTTCTTGAGATGATTTCACCGACGTTAGACTTCCCATCCGGTACTATTTCCAAGCTACCGATAAAGAGCAAGATAGATAATTTCTCTAACTCGAATGCTAAAGCTAACATTACAATATCTCGCCAAGACTGGGATAACTTTGAAATTTCCTGGGACTTCCAAACCCACCCTCTATTACGCCACAACACCAAACACCTCTCCGAAGCCTTCACCATTTGGCAAAGCAAATCAGAAACTGCCTTCCGCGAACTCCAACAACTCGAAGAAGAAAATAACCGCTACTGGATAGAAGCATACGGCTTACAAGACGAACTCACCCCAGAAGTACCCGACGACCAAATCACCATCCGCCGCGCCGACTTAAACAAAGATATCCGTTCCCTCATCTCCTACGCCGTCGGCTGTATCATGGGGCGCTACTCCCTCGACAAGCCCGGACTCATCCACGCCGGACAACCATTTGACCCCACCCTACACCAAACTTTAAGCGCCAGCAGTGATGCAATTATTCCCATCACAGACCAAGCATACTTTGATAACGATATCGTTACCCGCTTCATAGAATTTCTGCGCGTCGCCTACAGTCCCGAAACCCTTACCGAAAACCTCAATTTCATCGCCAACGCCCTCACCCTCAAAAACGGCGAAAGCGCCCAAGAACGCATCCGCCGTTACTTTCTGCAAGAATTCATTTCTGACCATATTCAAACTTATAAAAAACGCCCCATTTACTGGCTGTTTACCAGTGGAAAAAAACGAGCTTTTGGCGCATTACTATATTTACACCGTTATAGCGAAGATGCTCTTGCTCGTATCCGCACCGATTATGTTTTGGAATTGCAAGTCAAACTAGATGGGGAAATTGCCAGGGCGCAACAACAGCTAGATAATACCAGTTCTAGTGCTGCTAAAAAAGCTGCCACAAACCGCCTGAAAGAACTGCAAGCCCAACAGCTAGAACTGCGAGATTACCAAGCCAAGCTGCAAACCGAAGCCGATGCGCGAATCAAACTTGACCTTGATGATGGTGTGGCGTACAACTACACCCGATTTAAGGGCTTGGTATATGAAGGTGCTGATTTGAAGATGGCTGACCTAGAGAAAGCATCACACTGGAAGCTGGAACTGTTGAAGCAGGTTCGTTAATAAGTGTGAATCTGTTACACAAAAGTCTTCAATCCTGTTGATTATTTATCATTTTTCAGATGGGGTGCAAGGTTATGCCGGAAACTTGGGGTTACAACTATCTAGGAACAGCTAGCGCTAACTTTATTAGCCATATTGAAGGAGCAGATGCACTAAATGCCTATCCTGATTATTGGCAGCGACACGCTCGTGCTGATGAGCTAATATCTCATCTTTTAGGTTCGGAGCCTTGCATCTTCTATATTCGCAGACAAGAGCCGGGAAGAAATTCAGAATATGAAGAAAAATGGAAACTTATAGTAGCAACAGATCGAGATGATTTCCAATTACCTTTGAAGTTAGAAGAACGGCAACAAACTTTACAGCTTTCAGGAATTGTTCAGCGAGATGGCACAGGCAATTTAGTTTTAACTGCAATTAATTTAGTAGACCTAGAACAAGGACGGGTAGATTCTTTTTCTTTACCTCGCCTGATTCTCCTACAACGCGCTCATCAAAATAATATAGGTATTCCAGAAACAGCATTTGCAGAAATAGCAACAATGCCTGTTTGTAGTTCTTATGTACCAACCTATGCCCAAATACAAGCCTGGGAAGCTTACTTAGGAATACAACACCGCATAGCAGAAAACCGTCAGTTTTATGTTCCTGTTATTTCCTACAACTACTCTGCATCCGCAAAACATATAACCTTTGCAGTGGATGCTGCTTTAGCTACCAGTAATGGCTCGATTTCGATCAGCCTAGATGAATTTTGGAAGCGCGCTGAAAAGGCTGTAAACGAACCTTTAAAGTTTCTTGCAAGTTCTGCTGAAATTCGCAATAGACGTGCAGGTAAGGAATTAGGAAAAATTGAATCAGTTAGACGTAATCATAACCAAATAAAACTCAAACTAGAACCTGATATAACAGAGTTGTTAAAGCAGGATAATTTTGCACTACCTGAAACAATATTGTTGTTTTTTAAAGACACTGGTAGCCTTGCTCAAATTCAATGGCAAGGACAAGCTTTAAGAAACTTGAGGCTAGGTTATACACAAAACTTTAATTTAAGCAAATTTTTCTTTGAAGCTTCTCAGGCTAGACCGCTAGAAGAAACTGTCCAACTAGCTAAAGAAGATTTATTTTTGGGTAAGGCTAATGATAGCCAATTAGCAGCTGTGAAAGCTGTACTAGCTGCGGAGGATCTCATTTTATTACAAGGGCCTCCTGGTACAGGCAAGACAACGGTTATTACCGAAATTTGCTATCAAGTTGCCCTTAAAGGTGGGCGTACCCTAATTGCTTCTCAAGCCAACCTAGCAGTAGATAACGCTTTAAGCCGATTATCTCACCACCCAGTCCTACGTCCTGTGCGAGACGGAAGTACCAGAAGCGTTAGTACAGAAGGAAAACCTTTTCTAAGTGAAAACGTTGTTGATAGATGGGTAAACAATACATCTGCTGAATGCGAAAGCCGTTTATTAAAGCACCAAAAAATTGTACGAGGGTTACGTCCATTATTGACATCGTTAGATAAATTTCAAGTTTATATGCAAGTTGAAGAAGCCTTTCCTCAACAGCAACATCAATTGCTAGATAGTAAGACTTCTCTTGAATTAGAATGCCAGATAAAAAGAAATACTTACACTCAACTAGAAACTCGGCAGCATCAGATTAATTCTATGCAATCTGATTTACGAAATCTCATTGAATCGAATAGTGTATTTTTTGCTAACCAACAGATAAAAATTGAGCAGCTAAAAAATCGTAAAACAGAACTTACATTGGCACTCCGTGAGCTTGAGAGTTGGCAATTAACAGCTAACTCTCAAATTTATGAAGTATTGAGGCGATGCCTGCAACAACGTCATCATTTTACAGAAGATTTAATTTCATTGCCATTACGGGTACAAGCTATTGCATTAGAAGCTTGCCAGCAGCCTTGGAAACAATATCTTGATGAGTGCCAACTCGAAATAAATGAACTTATACTTCAGCTAAATGAATGTGATGAAGTATGTAAAGTTGGTAATAAAATATATTGGTTGCTTTTACAAAACCAGAAATTATTAATTAATATAGAGCCTTTTGAGGCACAGGTTTCTCAAATCAGAGAACAACTTGCAACCAGAATTAACAGCCAATATCATATACAAGCAATTAATATATTACACAATTATTCTAGTATTGCTATTGCAGATATAAATCAATCATCCGAACAAAGAAAAATTTATATCGCAGCTATTAAGTTAGAAGCAATTAAGCGAGAATACGAGCAGTTAATCAAAAAAAATCAAGCAAGAGATTGGGAATCTAAATTATATAAACTTACAGCCGAAGTTAGCAGTGGCATTACTGAAAGTGCAAAAGATTTTTTCAATAAATTACAAACTGAAACTGAGCAAATGCTTCTGCTAACATCAGAATCTCAAGATAATTTAGAAGCTACTCTAGCTCCTTTATCTGTACTTTCAACTATTAACAGCCATATAGATTCTGAACTTGAAAGCATCAGAGAAGTTACTAGTAAAGCTTTCAATGAAGTTACAGAACTATCTAATCAAGTCAGAGAAATTGAAAAGCAGATAGAAGAATTGGAACTAAATTTAAACAATTTTAGACATTGGTGGTTAGGTATTTACCAGAACATTCCTAACTGGCTTAAACCAAATGTTGATGATGAGGAATTATTTAATCTGAGTTTTTTGAGAAATATTCCAATTAACTTTGAGTTATGGCAACAAGAGCTTGAGCAATCAGAAGCTTACCTTAACCAATGGGAGCCAACTATTCAAAAATGGATTGAAAAATTACGGCAACCATCTGATCTAGAGTATGAGGCTTTGCGAAAAAAATATTTGGATAACGCTAATGTTATCGGCGTTACCTGCATGAAAGCAGCAAGATGTAATTACTTACAGAAATTTGGACACTTTGATGTAGTAATTATTGATGAAGTAAGCAAAAGTATTCCACCAGAGTTACTTATACCAACATTAAAAGGTAAAAAAATTGTGATGATTGGTGACTATCGTCAGTTACCACCCATTTTAGATGAAGAAAATTTAGATGAGCTTGCTGAAGAACTTTCTATCCCTATAGATAATCTTCAATTTTTAGAGCAATCATGGTTTCAGTTGCAATTTCAAGCAGCACAAACTAACCAAGCAAGCATAACTAGACGGCTAAATATCCAGTATAGAATGCATCCACAGATTATGGAAGCAATCAACCAATTTTATGATGAAGGCGATGGTGGACTTAGTTGTGGGCTTACCAATCCTGATATTGAACGCGCCCACAATTTAGCGGGTTCAATTATCGGGGAGGATAATCATATTATGTGGGCTGCAATACCTACAGGTAGAGAGTTTCATGAAAGAAGAGATGGCACATCATATTATAACGACGTAGAAATTAGAAAAATTCAAACATTATGCGAACAAATGGAACAATCTTGGGCACCTAAAGTCGCTCAGGGATCGCTTAAAAAAGAAATAGGAATTATCACATTTTATGGCGCTCAACTAAGACGAATTGAAAGTTACTTCTCTGCTGATAGATTTCCTTCCCTAGATATTCGTAGTGGCACAGTTGACAGGTTTCAGGGTATGGAAAAACCCATCATCATTGTCAGCATGGTTCGCAACAACCAGCAAAGCAAATTTGGATTTGCTCAAACACCTGAAAGAGTTAATGTCGCTTTTTCCCGTGCTAAAGAATTGCTCATAATCGTAGGCTGTCACGATTTATTTACGCAACTTCCTATATATCAAAAAGTATCACAAGTTGTACATAAATACAGAGGGTTTATAAATGTATCTAACCTTTAATGCTAACCAAGTAGACTCTCGTTTAAGCAAATTAGTAGATAAAATTGAATCCCAAGGATATCAAGTATTGGCTGGGCGCTATGTTCGCTATAACGTCCAACAAATGTTAGTGAAGGTTACTATTAGCGAATTGCGTGAAGTAGATATATTTGAAGAGTTCATACTAAGCACAGCAATTAATGTCGTTCCATCAGTAACTATAGAAGAATTAGCAAATGTTCTGGGTATAGATTCTATGCTCATGAGAAGTGTTGCTGAAAATCTTCAATCTTGGAAATTTTTAGAACTAACCTCAGACTCTACTTTAAAAATTACACCTTTTGGCAAAAAAATATTTGAGGAAGAAAATTCTGTATTAGAACCTTCTTATACTCAAAACATTTATGCTATAGCTGATCCTTTAACAAATCAAATTAATTTTGATAATACACGTTTACAAGATGCGCCTTTAGAATTAAAAAGCTTAGGACAATTTATTGCTATCGATAAATATCCTGACATTTCTGCTTTAACAATTGCAGATGTACAGAATATCGCTCTCGATATCGTAATTCGAGAAAAAACTCAAAAATTAACCAGCTACCAAGAATTATCTACTATTACAACTGTCAGAAAAAAAATATCTATTTTTTATCTTTTAGATTCACAAGATCAATACATTATCAAAATATTTAGTGAAGATCAAGAATTAAAAATTGCATCAGATTTATTAACAGAGATTTTAAGTGCTGGAAATGAACAGCAGATAGTATGGGATGAATTGTTTCGATTATCAGATGTAGAAATAACGTTGGCAGATTCAACAGAGGATATTCTTGATAAGATATCTTTTGATTGGGTTCTAGATGACGTATGTTTTGAGAGTTTCGATCTAGTAGATGAAGAAACTGAATTAGCTAATTCATCAGAGACTAGAATTCTCCCAGCCTCCTCCAGATACAATACAACGGACGCTGAAGATATTAAATCTTTTGTTTTACACAGGAGAATCGAAAAACTTTTACATTTAACCCGTCTTGAGAATCTAAATAATATTTGTCGTGCAGACGCTATATTATCTTTATATCAGTTAGAAAAGAATAATATTTGCACTAACCCATTTGATGGTAGAAAACCTGAAGGACAGAAGTACAAAAATTATGTCAATTGTAGTTTAACTTACTATAATTTTCTTATGCTTTATGGGCTTGTACATAAATCTGAGGAACCTGTAGTTTTGTTATATATCAAGCCTGATTATTTATGGAAACAAGGAATAGAATTCTGCAAATTCAATGCTGCCACAGGTGGAGGTCGTCACATAGCACCTGGTTATCACACACTTCAAACTCTATTCGATGATACAGTACAAGACAGACAGGGATTACAAGATCGCAATAGTAAACCAATTAACCTACCTACTTGTATTCAAGCTGAAGTTTTGATCCGAGATGGTATCCCTTTAGCAGACATAATGGAAATCGTGATCCGCTCTCCACGCCATGAGCAAAATGTACGGCAAGCAGGATGGAGAGGAAATATCCGAGTATCATCTCGTGATTTTGATTGGCATTCTGAGTGGATTGTTAGAGGTAGTTAAAAGCAGCTTATTTATTAACGAGTTGGTTATGCAAGAAAAAAATCAATTATTATCGATTGACTCACTCCAGGATCGCTGTGCTGGTTCGATAATTGCTGCTGCGGCTGGTGATGCACTAGGTTGGATGACAGAATTTATCCGTTCGCATAACGACCTCAAACATAAAATGGGTTTAGAGCAAGTTACTGACTACCAGTCATGGAGTAAGCGTGTTGGTGGACGCTTCCAAGGTTATGAGGATTATATTGCTGCTGGGGAATATTCTGACGATACACAATTAACTATCTGCACTGCTGCCTGTATATCCTTCAATGGATGCTTTGACTATCATCCCTTTTGCAAGTTTGAGTATCCAATGTGGCTAGAATATGCTCGTGGTGCAGGTAGCACTGTCAAGGAAGCAGCTGAAAAAATACAGCGCAAGTCGGCTGATTGGAATAGCAATTTTTTCAGCCGTAAGATGAAAGAAGGCAGCATAGACTACCGTGATGGTGGTGCCAATGGTGCAGCCATGAGAATATCACCTCATGTATTAGCTAATGTTGGCCGTTGGGAACAAGCTGAAGCAGATATTTGGCGTAATTCAATAATTAGTCACGGTCATCCAAGAGCTATCGTTGGAGCGCTCTTATATGGATATGCACTACAAACTGTATTGCAGTGGTCAGAACCTAGCATAGGTCAACAGTTGATTGAAATACTTGGCAACTGGGTAAAACAGTTGCAAATTCCGAAAATACCCGCTTTGAAAACATGGCTGACTGAATGGAATAAAGGAAGGGTAGAATCTTTCGAGGTAGTCTTTGAGAAAACCAAACAAGAAGCTGTGGAGTGGTTGCGTCTAGTCTGGTTAGGATTACGTAAAGATGAATCACCTCAAAACATACTTGAGCAACTAGGCTGTTTTGACCAAGCTACCAAAGGTTCTGGGTTAGCGACTGCGATCGCTGGGGTTTATTTGTTTGCCCGTCAGCCAGAACAAACCCAGGAAAGCATTATTACCGCAGCTAATATGATAGGCAGTGATACTGATTCAATCGCTGCTTTTGTTGGTGGCTTAGGCGGTGCTGCTTTTGGATTGGAAGTTATTTCTGAAAAATGGCGATCGCAGATTCAAGATGCGTCATTTTTGATTTGCATAGGTGAACATCTAGCTAAAATTTCTGCTGGCGAACATGAAAAGATGAAAATTCGCCCAGGCTATAGCGGTATAAAATTGGGCAAAGCCTTGTGTCGTCAGACAGTTCATAAGGATATGCGAGTTGTACATTACCGTCTAGGTGCAGGCACGATCACAGAAATAGATAAACAATCTCTGCTCACTCAAGGGCGAACAGTAACAACTGTACGCATCAATTTCGATGTTGGTCAAAGCTGCAAGTTAGCTTTTCGTGCTGATACCCCTAGCAAAACATTATTTATTATTTAGTGTATCTCCTAAACAGATGTCCATTAGCTAACGACAAAAAAACACTATAAGGCTATGATTCCTGTTTTAACGGCAAAAAATAAAATTTTTGCGAGTTGATTCTGCCTCAGTAAGAAAATCACATCAACTTTTGCCCCACGTAACTTAACTCACTCCTAAAAAGTTGTGTAAACAATTTTATGAACACCGCTCGTATCCAAAACACTTTAGAAACACTCTTTCAAGATTCAGCCCGTTGGTTGCACCCAGGACGGAGGGTGGTGTTTTGGTACGACCCCGAACAACAATTTACCAGCAGCTTCAATGAACTCCAACTCGAAGGCGTAGAAAAACTCCAACTTGCTGATACTGCCTTTACTGTCAAATATCACCTGCTAGTCGAGCAACCTAATCAAACTTTTCTACTGTACGCCCCCTTTCCCGAACCTGCGCCCCAAGAAAACTGGCTTCTAGACATCCAAAAAAGCGGTTTAACCTTCTCTGCTGACCCCGCCGCCCTCATATATGCAGATTTAGGATTGCGATCGCGCGGTCTGGAAATTGTCATCCGGGAACATCAGAAATTCTTTAAAAGCCGTAAACGGACAGAAGCCCTGCAAGCAATGGGTATTTCCCCCGACAGCGATGAACGGGGATTACTCCTGGCTATGCTTTCCGTCCTCGCAGGCTTAAAAGTACCGGATGCAGGGACACTGATTCGGCGGGTGCTGCTAGGAGGGTTATTAGAGTCGGATAACACCCTCTGGTCTGATATTGAGCGTTTTATCTCCCCTGAAGCTTTCTGGGAAGTAGTCCAAGAACACACGGATTTTCCTAAGCAAAACCCCAGTTTAAACAAGCTATTCGTGCAGTTGTTAATTACTCATTTTGCTAAATCTCTGCACGATACCATCCCGCCCCAGCTAGCAAACCAAGTCATCACTCCTGGACAACGAGCTTATGCTTTTATCGACCAGTGGATGCGCGACCAGCAAGATTCTCTAGGCTGGAAGATCCTCAGCAGTGAGGTGGCAGAACAATTACATATATTTGATGCTATAGAGAATTTAGAGCCGGAAGTTTTATTTGAAGCAGCCAGTTTCGAGGTGGTAGATAAGGTATTAATCCGCACCTGCGTTAAAACCCTGCAAATGCAAATGGGGCAACAAGTAACAGAATTGACACCCTGGCGAACTTGGTTACAGGCACGTCATACCCTGATTTGGTTCCCCCAGTATGAGAAGATTTATCAAGCATTGGAAGCTGCGATCGCTCTTTTGGAATTTAAGCAGCAGTATCCAGAAGGATTCTGCCAGCCAGCCCCACTTCTCTTCAAAGCCTACGCCAGCGATTTACACTCCTTTGACAAAGCTTATCGCCACTTTATCGTCAAGAGCGATGATGCCCAAGGGGATATCCTCAAGGGTTTAATTGACGATGTGGAAAATCTATACACCCAATGGTTCCTGGATAGTCTAGGAGAAGCTTGGTCTGATGCCGTTAGCAACAACAACTGGGAATTGGAGGGCGTAGCATCCCAAACTAGATTTTTTGGCAGGCACGTATTCCCAATTTTAGAACGGAGCGATCGCGAAAAAGTATTTGTGATTATCTCCGATGCTTTGCGCTATGAAGTCGCCAGCGAACTCGAAGAGGTGATTAAAAAAGAAGTTCGGGGTGAAACCAGCCTAGAGGCACAATTGGGAGTTTTACCCAGCGTGACACGGTTGGGTATGGCAGCACTTCTTCCAGGGTCAAAGCTAGAACTGATACCAGGTGATGATGATGTCCGACTGGATGGGCTTGGTACTAAAGGAGCATTAGCAAGGCAAAAGGTACTAAATCAAAATAGTCGGGTAGAAGCTACAGTACTTAGTGCCAAAGACCTGCTAGAGATGAATACTGACGAAGGACGGGCTGCTGTGCAACCTTATCGCCTAATCTACATTTATCACAACGTCATTGATGCGATCGGCGATCAGGCATCCAGCGAACGTCAAGTACTATCAGCTTGCGGAACAGCAATTAGCGAACTGCTACGGCTGGTAAAGAAAATTTGTAATTCTATCAATGGTACAAACGTTATTATCACCGCAGACCACGGTTTTTTATACCAACGTCGCCCCATTCAAGAAGCAGACAAGCGACCCCTACCAAGTGGTGAAGTAGTACTGGAAGGCAAACGCCGCTACCTGCTAGCACGAGAACAGTTGAATGACTCAACCTTACTGCACTTTAACCTGCCCTATACAGAAAATGGCACAGTTGCGATCGTACCTCGTGGTAGTTTACGCTTTGCCGTCCAAGGTGCAGGAGCGCAG
Organism: Nostoc sp. C052; assembly: GCF_013393905.1. Classification (GTDB taxonomy): domain Bacteria; phylum Cyanobacteriota; class Cyanobacteriia; order Cyanobacteriales; family Nostocaceae; genus Nostoc. The sequence continues at coordinate 87,000 of NZ_CP040275.1, read as the reverse complement.
TTTGTCCACGGCGGGGCATCTCTCCAAGAAGTCTGCGTACCAGTCATCACCTATCATCACCAAAGGGCGGTTAAAGGAGACGAAGGCCCAGCCCGGAAAGTAGGGGTACAGGTAAGTGCCAGAGTTCGGCGGGTAACGAATAATCGTTTTACATTGACATTAGTACAAAGTGATGCAGTTGAGGGGAGATGGCGATCGCGTCAAATTACAGTTGCGTTCTACGATCCCCAAACTAATATACCGATAACAGATGTGCGAGGAGCAAACTTAAGCAGCACTAGCCCTCATCCTAGCGATCGAGAAATTAGCTTAAGGTTGACCGTAACTACCGCTAATCCTCCTAGTAACGTCTATTTAATAGTTAAGGATGCAGACGATGAGAGTGAATTGCTCCGAGAAACCTGGGCAGTTAGTTTAGGGATCGCTAACGACTTTGGAGATTTCTAAGCCAATATAGTCACAATATCGGTGATATCAAATTATTCTCTCCTGCTCCCTGCCCTAAAATGGATGACCTGAATCAAAAACTAAACAGCATTTACCCTGGAAAGGTAGTACGTAAAGACCTGACTAAACGTATTAAAGAAGGTGCTAACGTACCAGTGTATGTGCTGGAATACCTACTCGGTATGTATTGCGCGACCGACGACGAAACCACCATTGAAGAAGGGGTTACTCGTGTAAAAAACATCCTGGCACAGAATTATGTCCGTCCTGATGAAGCAGAACAGATCAAATCTAAAATTCGGGAATTGGGACGATTCACCATCATTGACCGGGTAACGGTTACGCTCAATGACAGAGATGACATCTACCAGGGAACTTTAATGAACCTGGGTGTAAAAGGCGTAGTCATTGACCCAGAAATTGTCAAACCCAACCAAAAGCTTTTGGGTGGTGGTATTTGGTGTATTTTACAACTGGAATATGAAGCAGGAACCAAACCCAGTCCCTTCATTGTGGGAAGCCTCAAACCTATCCAAATGCCTAGTGTGGATATGGATGAACTGTTTGCGGGTCGCCCAGCTTTTACCCGCAGTGAATGGATTGACCTGCTAATTCGGTCAACAGGACTGGAACCCACTACCGTCAGTGAAGACGTAAAATGGCATCTACTTGCCCGTTTGGTAGCCCTTTGTGAAAATAACTACAACTGCTGCGAACTTGGGCCCCGTTCTACAGGTAAATCCCACGTCTACAAAGAAGTTTCTCCTAACTCAATCTTGGTTTCTGGTGGAAAAACTACAGTAGCGAATCTTTTCTACAATATGTCCAATCGTCGCGTGGGACTAGTGGGTTTATTTGACGTGGTTGCCTTTGATGAAGTAGCAGGCATGAGCTTCCATGATAACGACGGTGTACAAATCATGAAAGACTACATGGCATCAGGTTCTTTTGCACGTGGTAAGGCGGAGATTACCGCCAATGCTTCTATGGTCTTTGTCGGCAACATTAATCAAAGCGTGGAATCTTTGGTGAAGACCTCACACCTGCTAGCACCTTTCCCCGAAGCCATGATTGACACCGCCTTCTTCGACCGTTTTCACGCTTATATTCCTGGCTGGGAAATCCCCAAATTTAGCCCGGAGAATTTTACCAACCAGTACGGGTTTATTGTCGATTACTTAGCGGAGTGGCTGCGGGAAATGCGTAAACGCAGTTTTGCCGATGCCATAGACCTCCACTTCAGACTAGGTAACAATCTTAAGCAACGAGATGTTCAAGCAGTTCGCAAAACTGTATCAGGGCTGCTAAAACTGCTTTTCCCAGATGGCTCATTTAGTAAGGAAGATGTGCGTGAAGCCCTAGTGTATGGGCTGCGGGTGCGACGGCGCGTGAAAGAACAGTTAAAGAAAATTGGTGGAATGGAATTTTACGATGTGCATTTCAGTTACATCGACTTGGAAACTCTAGATGAACATTTTGTCTCAGTACCGGAACAGGGTGGTTCGAGCTTGATTAGTCAGGAAATGCTGACTCCCGGTCACTTGCACTTTGTCAGTACTGGAGATAGCGGCATAATTGGGGTATTCAAACTTGAACTGCAAGCAGTACCCGGTAGTGGCAAGCTAGTACGTACTGGTTTAGCAACGGCTGGCAAGATGAAGGATAGTTTAAACATTGCTATGAATTACTTTAAAGCTAACGCTCAAAGAGTTAGCAGTAGCATTCACCCAAGTAATTTGGATTTTTTGCTCCAGTTACTAGACTTGCAAGGGTCTGGCGCACCCCAAGAGAGTGGATTAGCATTGTTCGTTTCTTTATGTTCTGCTTCTCTAAAACGTAGTGTTCAAACGCAATTTGCAATATTTGGGGAAATGACCATTGGTGGGACAATTACACCAGTCAGCAACCTAGCAGGTAGCCTGCAAGTAGCCTTTGATGCTGGCGCTAAACGTATCCTCTTACCAATGGCAAGCGCTGTGGACTTAGCCAGTGTTCCGCCAGAGTTGTTTGCTAAATTTCAAACATCATTTTACGCTGACCCCGTAGACGCGGTATTTAAAGCGTTAGCAGTCGATTAAAAATCAAGCATGAGAGTCAAGTAATAACTTAGCCCATCAGCAAGTAGCTTTTGACGCAAGGCTGATGGTATCGGAACAGAGCGAATTTGATAATTTCCTCTTGGAAACGTGGGTTGCAACAGACCCGCATTTACTAGCACTAGTAAAGTGTTGCTAGCAGCTTTTTTATAGGTGGAGTTTGACCATGCAGCCACAGTTAAATTTTGATCTCGTTTTCCTTCAAAGAAGGTTCGCAAATCAGCAGTCGTTACGACGTAATTAAAACCCTTAATTTTGTCTAGCAGGACTTCATCAATGAGTTCGCGCAGAAGGCGATGTTCTCGCAGAATCAGAAACAATATGGTGAATCGGCGGATATCAGGGTTGCCAGTGGCAATTAATTGAATATATTCCTCTGGGACTTGCTGAAGACGTTTGAGAATAGTTTGCAGCGCCCGCTCACGGGAAGCTTGAGAGCGCAGTTGAAACAAATCCTCCACCAATACCCGTTGCCGAATATCTTCCTGGGTTGCACCTTGGTACATCAGTTCAGCAACTCGAAGGGTTTCAATTAGAACAAAAGCATTGTTAGTACGAGCAGTATAAGCAGTTTCAGGCATAATCGAAACAATAGAGAAGGCAAGCAAAACCCTTTCTCAAACCTAGATAGTGAGTTATGGATTTAAATGTTTTTCAGGAAATGCTCGTTAGCATCCTCCTATGTAAATCTCCTATTACATTTTCGTCAAGGTTTCGGAGTTTAATACTTCCAAAGGCGATCTACTTTTGACTTTATTTCACCTGTGATCATTTGTTTAACTCCAAGGGCAAGCACCTGTATAACCACAGCAATGCAGTAGCAAAAACTAAATATGTTAATATATCCTACGCTAAGGATGGTGTAATGTAATGCTCAACTACAATTAACCATTCATACTGTGCAGTTTTGTTAAGATAGGCAATTATTTGTCGTCAATTATCTTAATAATATTTTATTCTGAAAATGAAATTAATTATTGTAATACAATAGCGATTTGAGATTAATATAGCTTATGAAGTTCTTTTTAAGAATATTAGCATTATTGTTTCTTATCACAGCTATTTTAACAGTTATTTTTTATATCCAAGGTAAGGTTGATAATGTAACTTTAGCAGGAACCTGTGCTGCTTTTTCTGGCATTTTCTTAAATGAAGCTGCAAAGTTAGCAGATAAAGAAAAGCAAGTTTCTAAATTTTTTCTTGAACAGTCGCTTTCAGGTTTTAATCACACTGTTGAGCTTTTAAGAGATAGGAATAATAATCGACTTAAATGGATTTCAGCAGCTAGGATACTTCAGCAATCTCTATATCTTTCTAAAAAGATTACAGAGGAAGAGCATAAAAGTATTTTGCAAATTGAGACAGATCGATATCGTCATCAGTTGTGGGAAATTTTAAATCCAAACGATAAGGATATTACTGCTGCTTTCTTTTATGGAGCTAGTGATGCCAATTTAGATATACATGAAGCAGCAAAGCAATCTAGTATACCAGTACCTGGAGAGCCTCAAAGTAGATTTTCTTCAGTACATAATCTTTCAGAACAATCACTTTTTGTAATTTGGAATTTTATGAAGTTTCCAGAAAATTATGCTGATCCACTAAGTCAGAAATTTTCAAAAGAGCAGACTGAAGAGTTACGGTTCCATCATCGCCCCTTATATGAATACCTAGAACATAAACGAACCTATCACTTTATTAATGGCAAACTGCACAATTTATCTGATGATAAATAGAGTAATGTAAATATAAAATTTATGGTAAATCCCATTTTCTATAAAGTGATTATGTAGGAATAAACTTTTTAGGAATGATAAAATGAACTTTTATTTTTATTCAAGTAATCTTGAAATGCTATATAATTAAGCTGCTTTTTTTGGTAAATATTCTAATTTATCCCATTTTTCAGATGTGGGTTTATACAGCCAGTGTTCAAGTTTTGCACTATCTACATAGTCTTTTAAACCAGGATCAACCCAAATATGAAGTTTATCAAAACATCCTAACTCAGTTGCAGCAGTTTCTATATATTCCCATTGTTTAATAAAGCATTCAGCCCATGAGTTTTTAGTCATAATAGCCTCTGCAAAATCTAGCCCTGCTGCCATCATTCTTTTACCGTTACTGCCACGAGCATTAATAGGTTCCCAAAAGATGACTTCCGGGCTAATACACATTACTTTCTCTAGATGCCTTTTAAAATCATCTAAAGCCATATTGGGAGGAGTAGGAGCAACTGCAACATATAATCGGCACCCAGCTTTGTAACCTTCAAGCATTGCCTCATAGCGCAGACTTGGTGAAGGTGCATGAGGTTCAATTTGCCGACTCAAGTCATCATCTAGGTAAGGCAAGCTCATCCCTACCGTTACATTCTTGTGCTTAAGGATGTCGATATCCTTCACCCATAATGGGCTACGAGTTAAAATTCTAACTTTCTTGTTATACTTCAATAAAATCTCAACAGTACTGCGGGTAACACTTGCAGTCTGATTGTTTTGATATGGATCAGTACCTGAGCAGAGTAAAACTACACCTTTCCCGGCTGGTGTCTCTCTCCAAGCCTTCTTACGGCTAAGTATTTTTTCTAGCTTCTGAGGGATTTCTTGACGGAGAAACAGGTATTGTCCCCAGTCCATTTGCGGGTTATCGACTCCTTTGTTTTTTAGATGTGACTGCCTTGCTCGAATTGCTGGAGTTGAGGGGACATAACAGAAGGTACAACCATGTAAACAACCTGATGCCACGTTGATTACATAGTCACATAATCCCTTTTTGTTAAGCTCACTTTCTTGAAGTGGTTTAACTATTTCTTCAGTACCTTTGACAATCGACATAGAATATACCCATTTTCTATAAAAGTTTATATCTTTAAAATTGCCATGATTTTATCATTGGAAATTTTATTATAATTATTTAATTTTTAATATTAGAATTATAGCATTTTCTTAATTGAAATATTTTTTAAATTAATTGCTTAATCCAAATAGAAACTATAATCTACTTAGGTTATTTAAGTAAATATATGAACAAACAAATATTCGGTGGTGATTGGACAGAAGAGAAATTAAATCGAATTCGTAAATATCTTCCTGCTTACGTATATGTATTAAAAGATAAGGGACTAAAATATGCTTATATAGATGCTTTTGCAGGTACGGGATATAGGGAACTTAAAGATGCAGAACAACAAAGTCAATTACTATTTCCCGAACTCATTGAGCAAGAACCACAAAGATTTATGGATGGTTCAGCACGAATTGCACTTCAGGTAGAACCAAGGTTTAATCGATACATTTTTATTGAAAAGGACAAAAATAAAATATCTGACTTAGAGCAGTTGAAAGTAGAGTTTCCAGATAAAAGTCAAGATATAATAATAATTAATGAAGATGCTAATATTTATTTAAAAAATTTATGTAGTAAGGATTGGCGAAAGAATCGCGCAGTACTATTCTTAGATCCATTTGGAATGCAAATTCCGTGGGAGACAATTGTTTTAATCGCCCAAACACAAGCAATTGACCTTTGGTATCTGTTTCCTTTAGGAGTGGCGGTAAACCGACTATTAACGCGCGATGGTAACATTCAAGAAGCTTGGCGAAGAAGACTTGATAATATATTTGGAACTGACGATTGGTTTGAAGCTTTTTATCAATCTGTAAAGCCACAAAGCAAGCAACTAAATTTGTTTGAGATAGACAATAACCCTTCAACTGAAAAAACAGAAAAAATAGCTAATTTTGAGTTAATTAGTCAATATTTTGTTGAGCGATTGAAAACAGCATTTGCAGGAGTTGCAGAAAATCCACTTGTATTGCGTAACTCACGCAATAATCCTTTATTTTTACTATGTTTTGCATCAGGCAATCCTAAAGGAGCGCCAACAGCAATTAAAATTGCACAGCATATATTAAAGGGATAATGCGAGGATGAAGTAGCGATCGCCTCTTATTCCACTACGCCTAATACCGTCAAAATTTCCTGCACTGCTTTTTCTTGCTCCATCTGCTGAGTTCGATTTAGTAACCGCTTTGGGATATATTTTGATGACTTTATAAGGTGATCGCCCTAACTCCAAAACTCTTAGTGATGCTACGCCTGCTGTGAATTCTCGCATCAGCCGCCAGTTTCTAACTCAACAAACTCAACACTTTCTCTTCTAAATCTGTTAAGTAAGCCCTGTTCAGCTTCCCCAACGACTCCAAAAACCTCTGCACCGACTCCTCTAGTCCACTGAAATATACTTGTGAAATGCGATCACATATCTCCTGCATCTGCTGACAGTCATCTGGCAAGTAGTTGAACGACTTAAGATGCTGCACCCCAACCGTCAATTCTCCATCCCAGAGCCTTACAGTGCAACTAAAATCATTAACGGCGGTAACAATCGCCCAGCAACCGCTTTTACCCCTGAGTTCTGGATTGTCTTTTGCAAGGATTTGGCAGACTTCGCCAATCTGGTAACTGTTGGGTACTTGAGTTATTATTGCAAATTAGTTAACCCTATTATAAATTAATTATAAATATAAAATCAACTACAAATACTTTGATAATCAATAAGAGTAGTTTTAGCCACTATATATATCCGTATATAGCGAAACATTACAGAGAAATTTTGTGATACTTGGGACTCTTTAGCTCAGAATTTTTAGGTATAAATAACATGAAAAAAGGATTTGGAACACAAAAATACACTTATAAAAATTATCAATTTTTTCTAAAAAAATTAATTAGGCTTATAACAAGTAGTAAAAATAATACAACATTAATTAATTCATTTTTGGTAAATAATTCAGATAAAATTAATGATAAATTTGCAAAAATATTACTAGATTGGCAAGAAAAAAAGCTACAACAAGCCCCTTTATATTTAGTAAGGGATACATCCATATTTATAAGCAATACTAGTAACTTTTTCTTAGAACTTCCTTTAGGTAATAGGAGCTTAAATTTAGAAATAGCTATTAATGGATACAAAATAGCTCTGACTGCTTTAAGTATAAGTGATTATCCAGAAGAATGGGCAACAACTCTAAGCAATATGGGGGTAGCTTACCTACGAAGAATTGAAGGTAAACGAGTAGAAAATTTAGAATTTGCACTAACTTGTTTACAAGATTCTTTACAAATTAGAACATATGAAAAATTTCCTTATGAATGGGCAGTTTCACAAATTAATTTAGGTGCTATTTATAATGAGAGAGTTAAATTTGATAAAGCTGAAAATCAGGAGCAAGCTATTAAAGCATACTCTTGTGCATTACAATTCTTAGATAATAAATTACATCCTTATTATTGGGCATTAGCTAATAATAATTTAGGTAATGTATACTGTATGAGAGTTTACGGTGAACGTGTTGAAAACTTCAAATTAGCAATAGCAGCTTACGAAGCTGCTCTACAAGTTTATACTTGTGAGGCATTTCCTCAAGATTGGGCCATGCTTCAAAACAACTTAGGTAGAGCTTATCAGGATAGGCATGGAGCTAATAGAAACGGAGATTTAAAAGCAGCGATAGCTGCTTATCAAGTATCTCTACAGGTTTACACTCATGAGGCATTTCCTCAAGATTGGGCTATGGTGCAGAATCATTTAGGTAATGCTTATTGCGATTTAGTTGGTGAACAATTTACGGAATTCAAACAGGAAACTGTTTTATATAAAACTTTACTAAACATCTATAATATTCCTTTATTTTTACATGAATGGGTTACTATTCAAAATGATTTTCTAGACTTTTACAAAACTTTGATAAATCAGCAATTAGAAAATTTAAATTTAGCAATTTTAGCCTATCAATCTGCTTTGCAAGTTTATACACCTAATACATTTCTTAGAGATTGGGCTGAGATACAAAACAATTTAGCTTCTGTTTTAAGTCTAACAGGACAAGTACCTGAAGCTATTGAATGTTATAAATCTGCGATAGAAACTTGTAATCCAAATACATCTCCTAGTGAATATTTCAGATATGGCCGTAATTTAGGAATGACATCTTTTATATTTGGTTATTATATAGAAGCGATTGAGGGTTTTGAAAAAGCTATTGAAGCTATTGAGCAGAGTCGTTCATGGGCAAATACCGATTGGCGTAAAGAAAGTATTCTTTCTGAAGCTATAGATGTTTACGCTGGTATTATAGAAGCTTATATTAAAACAGATAAACTAGATCTAGCAATTAGTTATATAGAACGAAGCAAAGCCCGTAATTTATTAGAACTTCTTAAAACTAGAGACATTTTACCAAAAGGAAATATCCAAGAAAAAGTTATTCATGAACTTCAAACACTTCGTAGAGAAATCGTAGTTGAAGAACGACGACTAGAAGTTGAAATGAAGAATCAAATATATAATACAGATATGTTTGTTGCTAACAATAACCACCTTAACAATTTACATCAACGACTTGAGAATTTTATCAAATATAATATACAACCTCATGACCCAACATTCAGCTTAACTCAAAAAGTAGAAGCAATTAGTTTTACTGAAATCCAATATCTGCTTCCTAACCATGAAACTGCTTTAATAGAATGGTATATCTTAAACGATAGATTTATAGTATTTATTATAATTAAAGAAAGCTCTAAACCTATTATTTGGCAATCACTGCCTCAAGACCTCAAAAATTTAGTTCATTGGGCAAATACTTACTTTAATAGCTATTATAAAAATAGGAAGTTATGGCAGTCCAACTTAAATAATTACCTTAAGCAGTTAGCTAATTTTTTGCATCTAGATCATATCATTTCACTCCTCCCTAAAGCTTGTAATAAATTAATTCTTGTTCCTCATCAGTTTTTACACTTATTTCCTCTTCATGCTTTACCTATTATTGATGATTTATGTTTAATTGATCGCTTTTCTCAAGGAATCAGCTACATTCCTAGTTGTCAATTGTTACAAATTAGCCAAAACCAGCATCGTCCTCTGTTTCAAAACCTATTTGCGCTACAAAACCCTACCGCCGATCTCCCCTATGCTGATATTGAAGTGTCAGAAATTAGTTTATTTTTCCAAACTGCTCAAGTGTTAGTTCAAGAAGAAGCAACGAAAGCAACTATTCAAAATATTCAAGATTTATCTCAAATTCATTGTAGTCATTTTTCTTGTCATGGAGTGTACAATATAAATTCATCATTAGAATCATACCTGTTATTAGCTAACGGAGAACGCTTGACTTTGGGGGAAGTTTTTAATATAAATCTTAGCAAATGTCGTCTTGTAAGCCTTTCCGCTTGTGAAACAGGCTTTGTTAATTTCAACTCTGTCAGTGATGAATACGTTGGTTTTCCTAGCGGTTTTATATATGCAGGTAGCCCAAATATAATAAGTTCACTTTGGAATATTAACGATTTATCAACATCTTTATTAATGATCCGTTTCTATCAAAATCTTAAAATTGATTCAAATATTGCTCGTGCATTAAATGAAGCTCAAATATGGTTACGTGATAGCAAAAAAATAGAATTACAAGAATGGAATCAGCAATTAATTTTGAGCAAAACTTCTCAGCAAGAAATACAAGCTTTTCTTGATTGGTTTGAACCTGACGAGCAACCTTTTAGTGAAAAATATTATTGGGCAGCCTTTTGTGCCATCGGAAAGTAAATAAGGATGCTAATATTTGCTTGATTTATTTTGCTTTTCCCTTTGTAGTAAGCGTTGGTTTAGCCCTCTTCTAAGAAACATTTCTGTTTCTTTACATCCATAGGGAATGCGATCGCTTTCCTCGGACGCTTGTGTCACTATCGCGGTAGTATAATAATGTACAAAACCTAGAACGAAGACACAGAGCATGGTAGAGCCTCGTTCACCCATAAAAACCGTCAAGTGTGTGGATGAATATTGCTTGTGGTATAAAAACCTGTTTTCAGATGTTAGGAATTTTGAAGCTTTCAAATATCTACATATAGGATGTATTTCTGATTTAAAACGGAAAAGTCTACCTGAAATAGCGAAAATTGTCGGGCTAGATAATTATCAAGGACTACATCATTTCTTAACTACGTCATCTTGGGAAGTAGAACAGTTAAGAACTTTGCGATTGCAACTAATTTTAGAGGTACTAAAAGGAAAACCAATCATTTTAATTATTGATGAGACAGGAGATAAAAAGAAAGGTAATACCACAGATTATGTCAAACGCCAGTATATAGGCAATTTAGGAAAAGTAGAGAATGGCATTGTGGCAGTCACAGCTTACGGTGTATTTTGCGGAATGACATTTCCACTACTATTTGAAGTATACAAACCTCGTGAAAAATTAAAGCCCGGAGATAAGTATCTTACCAAGCCTCAAATCGGGGCAATGCTAATACGAAAACTACAATTGATGGGTTTCAAATTTAACTTGGTATTAGCTGATAGTCTATATGGTGAAAGTGGCGCAAATTTTATATCAGTATTAGATGAACTAGAGTTAAATTATTTAGTAGCAATTCGCTTAAATCATTCTGTAGAGCTACTTCCAAGACAACACATCCAATATTTAAAGTGGCATCGATTCAAACGAGTCTTTTCTGACTTGAGCAGTGAAAATCGATTTACTCGTGAAATAATTCACGGAAAACGTGGAGAACATAGATATTGGCAAATTACCACAGATACAGATACATTACCTGGAAACTCTACTTGGTATGTAATGAGTAAATACCCAGACATTACCCCAAGGGAAGTTGGAAATTTCTATGGTTTAAGAACATGGGTAGAATATGGTTTAAAGCAGAGTAAGAATGAATTAGGCTGGGCAGATTATCGCTTTACTCGCTATGAAGATATTGAGCGATGGTGGGAGATTGTATGTAGTGCTTACCTCTTGGTTAGCCTTCATTCAGAATCCCTACATCCTTCACTCCCAGATTCTCAATCAACTTTTGCTTCTCATCCCTGGTGGAATAATGGTAAAGGTTGGAAGAATATTTTGAATAATCTGCGTTTAGTTATTCAACCTTTTATTCTATTTAACCTCATATATCCCTGGTTAACAGTTTTTCATATTCCTCAACTGTCTCTGGGCTTTTATAAGCTTCAAGCTATCGTTTATAGGCTAACTTCACCAATTTTTCTATTCCTAACTCACCCTGATTTCTATTTTTCCTCCGCCTAAAGTGACACAAGCGGTTGACGGAGGCTATGTCCGCAATGGATGAAAGAAACCAATAGATATCTCCGAAAAAAGTTTATATTAAAATTGTGTCTTGACAGTTAAGACCGCTCCCTCAATGGTGTTCTTCGCCCGTACACAAGCGTGGTTCTAGGTTGTGACGGCAATGACATTGGTGAAGCGCTTAGACGCTATCCCGTTTAGAAGACTGTATAATTCCGTCAACCTGGGTCAGGGCACACTCTCAATTTTGCAAAAATTTGAGACTAGGAGAACCAAAATGGCGAAAAAACGGCAATCTCCCAATCAAGCATCTAAACTAGATCCGATTCACCCAAATGCTGCTGGTATTGATATTGGTGCCCAAAATCATTGGGTATGTGTGCCATCAGGACGTGCCAACGAATGTGTGAGACGTTTTGGTTGTTATACGGCTGATTTGTACGGGATCGCAGATTGGTTAACTGAGTCTGGGGTTGAGACTGTGGCAATGGAATCAACAGGTGTGTACTGGATTCCGTTGTTTCAAATTTTGGAGACTCGTGGCTTTGAGGTCAAGCTGGTCAATGCTCACCACGTCAAAACTCTACCTGGTCGCAAAACAGATGTTTTAGACTGTCAATGGCTGCAACAGTTGCACAGTTATGGATTGTTGTCAGGTTCTTTTCGCCCGGAAGATGAAATTTGTGTTTTGCGTAGCTACATTCGCCAACGCGATAGTCTCATCAGAAGTGCCAGTGTACATATCCAACGGATGCAGAAAGCTTTAACTCAAATGAACATACAACTGCATCAAGCTGTTAGCGATATTACAGGCACTACAGGTATGGCAATCATACGAGCTATCGTCGCTGGTGAACATGATCCAAAAGTTCTTGCAGCTAAAAAACATCATCGCGTCAAACGTAGTGAAGCAGAGATTGCAGCTGCGCTTAATGGTGATTACCGAAAAGAACATTTGTTTGTCTTGCAACAAGAGTTACATCTCTATGATGTCTACCAATCCCAAATCGCTGAATGTGACCGCCACATTGAGAAATGCTTAAGTCAATTTAACGACAAAATTGATATTTCCCAGTTGCCCCTTTCTCCACCAAAGCATACTCGCCATAAACCTCAAGGTAATGAACCTGCATTTGATTTGCGTACTCATCTTTACCGCATGAGTGGAGTAGATTTTACTCGTGTTGACGGTCTTGGTGTCCTGACAGTACAAATAATCCTATCAGAGGTTGGTTTAGATCCCAGTCGATTCCCTACAGTTAAACATTTTACCTCTTGGCTTGGCCTTTGTCCTGGCAGTCGCATTACTGGTGGCAAAATTAAAAGTTCTCAGACTCGTCCAGTCGTCAACCGTGCAGCCAATGCTTTCCGCATGGCAGCACAAACTGCTGGAAAAAGTAATTCTGCTTTGGGTGCGTTTTATCGTCGCTTACGTTCTCGACTTGGCTCTCCTAAAGCTATTACTGCTACCGCTCATAAGATTGCCCGGATTTTTTACAGACTTTGGACAACCGGAGGAGATTATACCGATCCTGGTATGGATTATTATGAGCAACATTATCGTGAGCGAATGGTTAATAATCTCCACAAAAAAGCCCAGGCTTTTGGTTTTGAGTTGATTCCTCAGTCCTCAGAAAATCTGGTTTCTTAGAAGCAGCCCCACTGGCGGCGATCGCGACCCGCTATGAATGAAAGAAACTATTTTGAGGCGACTAATGAACGGGTATATTAATAATTATCCTGACAGTTAAAACCGAACCCACAATAGTGTGTTGAGCCTGATTAGGAGCATGGTTCTGGGGCATTATGGCTATGACATTGGTGAAGGACTTGCGTTTCCTATCCCGTTTGAAAGATTATCTATGAGTACATCCCTTTCGTCAGGACATATTCATAATAAGCAGATGAGAGTTGCAGCCATGAAATTGCCACTCCTTCAAGGGAATAACCAGCCTGTCCCTGTGGAAAAAGTATTATCCACTTTAGAAGAAATTAACCAGAACGCAGCAGGAATAGACCTTGGTAGTGGAGAACATTGGGTTTGTGTCCCCACTGATAGGGCAGATAAAAATGTTCGCCGATTCGGATGTTTTACCCCTGATTTAATTGCAATGGCCGATTGGTTAATGGAATGCCACATAGATACAGTGGCAATGGAAGCCACAAGAGTTTATTGGATTCCAGTGTTTCAGATATTAGAAGCCAAGGGTTTTGAGGTCAAATTAGTCAATGCTCATCACGTTAAAACAGTCCCTGGGCGCAAAACAGATGTGTTAGATTGCCAGTGGTTACAAAAGTTACATACGTATGGACTACTGTCTGGTTCTTTTCGCCCAGAAGATCAAGTTTGTGTGCTACGCAGTTATATCCGTCAGCGAGACACCTTAATCAAGAGTGCTAGTACCCATGTACAACGGATGCAAAAAGCACTCATCTAGATGAATTTACATCTCCACAAAGTCATCAGCGATGTGACTGGTTTGACCGGAATGAAGATTATAAAAGCAATCGTTGCTGGTGAACAAGACCCACAAATTTTAGCCAAACTCAAAGACCCACATATCAAAAGCAGCACAGCAGATATTGCTGCATCTTTAACTGGTGATTACCGGCGTGAACATTTATTTGTTCTCCAACAAGAATTACTCTTGTATGAGGTTTATCAACAACAGATTACTGCTGTGGACGCACAAATTGAACAATGTTTAGCAACTTTTGAACCTAAGACTTTAGATGAACCGCCAACAACCGAGAGAAAACGCAGAAAAAAACCGACTGCAAATCATCCCGATTTTGATTTACATAAGTATCTTTATCGGATGGCAGGAGTAGATTTTACACTGATTGATGGTCTTGATGCTTTAACTGTTCAGACCATTTTATCTGAGGTGGGATTAAACCCAAAACGTTTTCCCAGCGTTAAACATTTCACCTCTTGGTTGGGTTTATGTCCTGGTCAAAAAGTGACTGGCGGTAAGGTCAAAAGCTCTCAAACTCGTACTGTTGTCAATCGTGCTGCAAATGCTTTTCGTATGGCGGCTTTTTCTCTGACTCACAGCCGTTCTGCTCTGGGTGCATTTTATCGCCGTTTACGTTCTCGCTTGGGCGCACCCAAAGCAATAACTGCTACTGCACACAAGCTGGCTCGTTTGTTCTATCAAATTTGGACAACTGCTGGACGATATACTGATCCTGGTATGGACTACTATGAGCAAAAATACCAGGATCTGATCCTCAAAAATCTTCAGAAGAAAGCTCAAGCTTTTGGTCTTCAACTTATCCCCAAATCTCAAGATAAGGAGGAAGCTTCATTTTATCAAACCCTTTCTACATAAGCTTTACGTTAAGTGTTTCTTGAAAGCAGCTCCACTGGCGGCGATCGCCACCCGTTACTGATGTAGAGAAACTTTTATAATGGAAAGTACCCTGACAGCTAAAACCGAATCCTCAGTAGTGCTTTTAAGCCTGCTTGAAAGCGTGGTTCTGGGCTTTTATGGTTACTATATTGGTGAAGTGGCTTTTGCTACTATCCCGTTCAGAAGATTATCTAATAAGACCGGCCCAGGTCAGGGTTATCATCATTATTTGGCCCTAGAATTCATCTGAAGTCTAGGCAACTTTGATGTATGTAAATTTCCACATCGCATAAATCTTTACTATTTTTAGTATTTCCAGGCTCTAAGTGTGGAGTAAAGAGTTTCTCAGAAGCTGTTTACGGACGCTATCGCTTCCGTTATGGATGGAAGAAACAAAATTAAGATGCACCAAAAAAAATTACACTTTTATTGTGTCCTGAAAGTTTTGACCGATCCCCCAATGGTGCAAAATCGCCCGTACAGAAGCTTGGTTCTGGGTTGAGACGGTTATAAGATTGGTGAAATGGTTGCTGCCATTATCCCGTTTAGGAGACTGTATTCATCCGTCAACCCAGGTCAGGACACACCTCCAATTGCTAGTATGACTCCGCATTCGTGAGGAAGCCTTTGATGATGAAAACACCAAAGTCCAAATCCCGTTTACATCAACCAAGAACAAATAAAACTTCTGACTTAAGACCAATCAACCCAAATGCAGCGGGTATTGATATCGGTTCAGAATTTCACGCTTGTGAGCGTTCCAAAAGAGAGAGCCTCCGAAAGTGTCAGACGTTTTGGCTGTTACACTGCTGACCTGTATGCTCTAGCTGATTGGTTAGCTCTTTGTGGAGTGAAAACTGTAGCAATGGAATCAACGGGGGTATATTGGATTGCGTTGTTTCAAATCTTGGAGACAAGGGGCTTTGAAGTTAAACTTGTTAACGCCCATCACGTTAAAACATTGCCTGGACGTAAAACTGATATTTTAGACTGTCAATGGTTGCAACAATTACATAGTTACGGATTGTTGTCTGGTTCTTTTCGCCCAGAAGACCAAATTTGTGTATTACGGAGTTATATCCGCCACCGAGATAGTCTCATCAAAAGTGCTTGTGTTCACATTCAACGGATGCAAAAAGCTTTAACCCAGATGAACGTGCAACTGCATAAAGTTGTTAGCGATATCACTGGTACTACTGGTATGGCAATTATTCGAGCTATTGTTGAAGGAGAAAGAAATCCACAAATTTTGGCAGCTAAAAAGCATCACCGCGCTAAACGCTCAGAAGCAGAAATTGCCGCCGCCCTGAATGGTGATTATCGCAGTGAGCATGTCTTTGTACTCCAACAAGAACTACAACTTTACGATGTTTATCAAACTCAGATAGCGGACTGCGACCGCCAAATACAGGAGTGCTTGGCTCAATTTAATGACAAAGTTAATCTTGATGAATCTCCGCTTCCGCAACCAAAACATCCTCGCAATAAACCTCAAGGCAATGAACCCGATGCGTGATTTACGTACCCATCTTTACCGAATTAGTGGCGTAGATTTCACTGCCATTGATGGTCTTGGTATCCTTACCGTACAAACCATTATTTCTGAGGTTGGTTTAGATCCTAGCCGATTCCCAACTGTTAAACATTTTACTTCTTGGCTTGGTCTTTGCCCTTGCAATCGCATCACTGGTGGTAAAGTTAAAAGTTCTCGAACTCGCTTGGTAGTTAACCCTGCTACCAATGCTTTCCGAATGGCTGCACAAACAGCTGGCAAGAGCAATTCTGCATGATTGTGCTTTTTATCGTCGCTTACGTTCTCGCCTGGGTACACCTAAAGCTATCACTGCTACTGCTCATAAGTTGGCACGAATTTTCTACCGACTTTGGACAACAGGAGGTAACTATCAAGATATTGGCATGGATTATTATGAGCAACGTTACCAAGAACGAGTCATCAATAACCTCCAGAAAAAGGCTCTAGCTTTAGGTTTTGAGCTTACTCCTCAGCCCCAAGCAAATACTGTTTCTTAGGAGCAACCGCACTGGCGGCGCTGCCACCCGCTATGAATGAAAGAAACTATTTTGAGGCGACTAATCAACGGGTACATTGATAATTATCCTGACAGTTAAAACCGAACCCACAATAGTGTGTTGAGCCTGATTAGGAGCATGGTTCTGGGGCTTTATGGCTATGACATTGGTGAAGGAAAAGTTTCCTATCCCGTTTGAAAGATTATCTATAAATCCATCCCCAGGTCAGGACTTATCCATAATAAGCATATCAGAGTTGCAGCTATGAAATTGCCACCAAATCAAGGTCATAACCAGCCTGTACTTACGGAAAAAGTATCATCAACGTTAGAAGAAATTAACCAAAATGCAGCAGGAATAGACCTTGGTGGTGGAGAACATTGGGTTTGTGTACCCGCAGATAGAACTGACAAAAATGTTCGCAGATTCGGATGTTTTACCCCTGATTTAATTGCAATGGTCGATTGGTTAATAGAATGCCGTGTAGATACAGTAGCAATGGAAGCCACAGGAGTTTATTGGATTCCAGTGTTTCAAATCTTAGAAGCCAAGGGTTTTGAGGTCAAATTAGTCAATGCTCATCACGTAAAAACAGTACCTGGTCGCAAAACAGATGTGTTAGACTGCCAGTGGTTACAAAAGTTACATACTTATGGACTACTGTCTGGTTCTTTCCGCCCACAAGACCAAGTTTGTGTGCTACGCAGTTATATCCGTCAGCGAGACAGCTTAATCAAGAGTGCTAGTACCCATGTACAACGGATGCAAAAAGCACTTATCCAGATGAATTTACATCTTCACAAAGTCATCAGTGATGTCACGGGTTTGACCGGAATGAAGATTATTAAAGCCATCGTCGCTGGCGAACAAGACCCACAAGTTTTAGCCACACTCAAAGATCCACGCATCAAAAGCAGCACAGCAGATATTGCTAAGGCATTAACTGGTGATTATCGTCGTGAACATTTATTTGTCCTCCAGCAAGAATTAACCTTATATGAGGTTTACCAACAACAGATTAGTGCTATTGACGCTGAAATTGAAAAATGTTTAGCATCTTTTCAACCTCAGACTTTAGATGAACCGCCAACAACGCCAAAAAAACGTCGGAAAAAACCGACTGCAAATCACCCAAATTTTGACTTGCATAAGTATCTTTATCGGATGGCAGGAGTAGACTTTACACTGATTAATGGTCTTGATGCTTTAACTGTTCAAACCATTTTATCTGAAGTGGGATTAGACCCAAAACGCTTTCCCACAGTTAAACACTTCACATCTTGGTTGGGTTTATGTCCTGGTCAAAAAGTGACTGGTGGTAAGGTTAAAAGCTCTAAAACTCGTACTGTTGTCAATCGTGCTGCCAATGCTTTCCGCATGGCTGCTTTTTCTCTGACTCACAGTCGTTCTGCGTTGGGTGGGTTTTATCGCCGTTTACGTTCTCGCTTGGGCGCACCCAAAGCCATTACTGCTACTGCTCACAAACTGGCTCGTTTATTTTACCGGATGTGGATCACTGCTGGGCAATATTCTGATCCTGGTATGGACTACTATGAGCAAAAATACCAGGAACTGATTCTCAAACACCTTCAGCAAAAAGCTCAGGCTTTTGGTTTGGAACTTATCCCTATTTCTGACTCAACGCAATGTGTTTCTTGAAAGCAGCTCCACTGGCGGCGATCGCCACCCGTTACTGATGTAGAGAAACTTTTATAATGGAAAGTACCCTGACAGCTAAAACCGAATCCTCAGTAGTGCTTTTAAGCCTGCTTGAAAGCGTGGTTCTGGGCTTTTATGGTTACTATATTGGTGAAGTGGCTTTTGCTACTATCCCGTTCAGAAGATTATCTAATAAGACCGGCCCAGGTCAGGGTTATCATCATTATTTGGCCCTAGAATTCATCTGAAGTCTAGGCAACTTTGATGTATGTAAATTTCCACATCGCATAAATCTTTACTATTTTTAGTATTTCCAGGCTCTAAGTGTGGAGTAAAGAGTTTCTCAGAAGAGGGTTAGTTAATACTGTTTGGCTGGTTACGACTAGCTTGAATAGCCTTAAATCTACGTGTAGCGATCACTTGAAACAAAGAACTTAACCCCCAACCAACAAATGCTCCTGCAACGCCAAAAAGCAGACTTAACAATACTGATAGAACAAAGGGATGCGGTTGAGACGTAGTAAAAGGCAGATGTATTGGTGTTGGTGGCTGTTGTTGAGGAATTATGTAGGGTGCGGTGCTAGAACCAATTCCCGCAGCACTTAAGCCGACACCCAATATAGCGATCATGGTTTGTAAATTGCGATCCCGCACTTGATCGCTTTCTTCTTTTTGGCGGAGAAGGTCTTGGGTAGTGCGATCGCTCTCGGCTTGTTCAATTTCCACCCGTCCCTGGATGGCTGTCATTGCTTTTTCGAGTAAAGTGGCTCCCTTTTGGGAGTATGCTAAGTCAAATTGAATTTGTTCGATGAAAAGACGACATTCTTCATCAACAAAGCGGGAGAGAAAGCTAAGGTTTTCGCCTGGAAGTCGGCTTTGAATATCCCCAATTTCTCGCCTATAGTTTTGGGCATTAATTTCAATTGTTAAATGATAGTTATCTAGTTCACTAATTAATTCCGAGAATGATAAATATTTTTGAGGTATATCTTTCAGGTATTGCTTGAATTGCTTTAATTCTGCTTCCTTAAGAGTTTTATCAATAGGTATTTCTCTGAATATTTTTTCAATATACGCTTGATTACTTTGATAATCTTTCCGAATCACCTGATAAACTTTCCGACTGCAATGATAGGCAGCAACTGTTTTGTTGAAATAACAAAATAAATTGACAAACTTATTATAGTAATTGACAAATATTTCACTTGTTTCTGATTCGCAATATACCCAAACAAGTACATGGCAGTAATCTTTTTCCAGGGTAGGAACGCCATATTCAAAAATAGGACTCTCGAATAGTTGACCTTCTTGGTTAAAGTCTGGGCAAGGGTAATTATTGGGAATAAATTCTCTTAAACAATTATCTGCTAATTTTCTTAATTGTTGACGATTTTGCGGTGATTTCCAAGGCAACCATTGATTTTCTGGTGTATACCAAACAGTCAAAAGTATAGTTTGACCGAGGGAACCACCGATTTCATTGGGCATTAAACGCCCATAAGGGTTGAGAAGTTCTAAAAAGCTTAAGTCTACAGGGTTTGTCTTTTTATCGTTTTCGTCAAATTCGGGATGACGCAAGTTTAAATTCAGGACATAGGTATCATGAATGCGGAGAGGAGTGACAAATCCAGCAATGGGTAATGGTGTACCGTTTTGGTGTACTGTACTCTCAAATTGGAGAGATACATCATCGTCAGTTTTATCTTTCAGTAGGTCAACTCGATATCCATCATGTTCTTCTATTTCCAGTAGCTTGGTGACACCACATTTTTGAGAGAGAATATGATTGCATTTATCCCAGAGTAAGTTAGGTTGATTGCTGTCTTTTAAATGAAAGGCAAACAAATAGACATTGGGAGCATAGATTTTGGCAGACATTTTTGTTAGCCGGGTTTGATAGTTATTGTTTATTTTGACTCTGGTTTTGTTGTTCGAGTTTATCTTTTACCTGTTGGCTTAATTCTTGGAAGAAGTTAGTAGTGCGCTTTGCATCATTGGGTTCGGAAGGTTTGACCTTTTTTACTTCTGCGCGATCGTTTGCTAAGTTTCTCAGTGCATCGCGGATAGATCGTCGTGCTTTACACCATTTTCTAAGAATTTCATCAGCGTTTTCTGGGGGGCTATTCTCCAAAGGTGCTAGATTTTGCAGCAAATCTTGAAGGTCATTAGGAGAAAATAGTTCGGGTTTAGTTTCAAGAAGAACGGGAAGTGCTTGGAGTAGGAGATCTGAGGTCATAGGATTTTCGATTTAAGATTTTGGGTTAATAATTTACTGGTGATATCCCTGTTTTAGTAGGATTGAGTGACACAAATTTACTTAACCAATAGCACAAAAGGCTGCCCACCAATAGGGATTTTCAAATGGTTGCTCATCAGAATCAAACCAGTCTAGGCTTGACTCTATATTTTCAGCTTGCTCTGGTGTTAATTGTAGTTTACTTACCCATGCCTGTAATTCGGCTGTAGTCGCATCTCGTAGCCAAATCTGTGCTTTTTGGAGTTCGACTCCTACTGAAAAATTTCCATTATCAGCCATAGCAGCTTTGAGATTTTGCAAGAATTTAATCATCAAAAATGCAGTGGAGAAATCATTTACTGTCCACAGACTACTCACTACACTGGTGCTACCAGCATAGAGAAATCCACTAGTCAAACTGATGTATTCATCACTTCTGTTTGTGAAATCAATTAAGCCTGTTTCACAAGCGGATAGGATGACAAGACGACAATTATCTAGCTGAAAATCTTGTTCAAATAAATTATCTAAGGTTAGGCATTGACTTAAATCTAAGCAACCATTTTCATCCACACTCCCTGCCAGCTTTAAGCAAGAATCTTGGGGTGAGTTAAAGTTAAATGAACCGTGACAAGAAAAATGTAAACAGTTTGCCTTCTTTAGCTGTGATATTTGTTGAAGTAGTGTCGCTTTTGTAGCTTGTTTGTAGGAAAATAACTGATGAGAGGAGAAGAAATTTAAAATATTGTCTACTTCTAAGTCGGTATAAATAAGGTCTTCTGTGGGGTTTTGAATCACAAACAAGGATTGAAAATCATGACGTTGCCGCTTTTGTAATAATTGCAGTAGTTGACAACTGGGTGCATAACTCACGCCACCAACAAATAAATCCTGAATACAAGGCGAATCTTGAGAATCTTGGCTTATTTTTGGAATTGCATGAAGGGGAAATAAATGTAAAAATAGATGTGGAATTAATATGAGTTGATCGCAATTTTTGAGGAACTTATCTAATATTTCATCAATGTATAGAAGAGATGATAATTTTTTGATTTCTTCATCTAGCTGAGTATGCCACTTATCTTTTGTATAAAAATAATTTTGTAAATATTTACTTACAAATTTACTTAGATTTTGTCTATCTTCTAGTTGGGATTGCCAAACATTAATTTCTTGCCCTTGAGATTTGATAACAAAAGCAATAATTTTTTTAGGCGTTAAATACCATTGTATAACTGCTGTTTTGGCATCTAAAGTTTTAAGAAATGAGTCAAGTTTAAAACTATAACCAACAGGCAGATATTTGTTTTGTAAATCATTGCGCTGCCGTCGCAATTTTTGAAGATTCTCGCTTAAAATCTTAGGATCATTAGCTCTGCCATTCTGAATGTTATACTGACTAATAGTGATTTCATCCCGAATTTGTTCTAATTGTATAACAACTTCCAAAGGGAAAATCGTTTTAAAATCTTTATTAAGAATACTTTCAACTAAATTACGGGTTTTACTACGTTCAACATATTCAACAGCTTGAGTAATATTGCCAGATTCTATACAAACTTCTACTATTCCTATATAAATTCTATTCCATTCTTCAGCTTGTTTGCGTTTTGTGTCATCCCCAGAAACAATTTCTTCTCGTAAACCTTCGACTGTTTCTATTGCTGCTGCAAAGCTAGTGTAAGCTAGGTTAAGTTGTTGCGTCTTTTGATAGACAAGACCAAGATTATATAAGATATGAACATTCTCTTCAGGAAAGTCTACTTGGTTGTAGATTTCGAGTCCTGCTGTGCAAGCTGCGATTGCTTGTTCTAAATTTGCTGCCTTATCTCCCCTGATTCTATCTCGGTAAGCTTCTCCTAGATTATTTTGTATGCTTGCCCAAGCTTGGGGAGCATCTGCTCTAGTAAAGATTTCGAGTGCTGCTGTGTAAGCTATAATCGCCTGTTCTAAGTTCTCTGCCTTATCTCCTCTAATTCTTTTGTAGTAAACAATACCCAGATTAAGTTGAATCATTGCCCATTCTTGGGGAAAACTTGCTCTAGTGCAGACTTCGAGTGCTACTGTGTAAGTTATAATTGCCTGTTCTAAGTTCTCTGCCTTATCTTCCCTAATTCTTTCTGAGTAAACAAGACCCAAATTATTTTGGGTCTTCACCCATTCTTGAGGAAAATCTGCTTTAGTATAGATTTTGAGTGCCTCCGTGCAAGCTGTGATCGCCTGTTCTAAGTTCTCTGCTTTATCTCCTCTAATTCTCTTGTAGTAAACAATACCCAGATTAAGTTGAATCATTGCCCATTCTTGGGGAAAATCTTCTCTAGTACAGATTTCGAGTGCTGCTGTACAAGCTGTAATCGCCTGTTCTAAATTCGCTGCCTTATCTCCTCTGATTCTACTTCGGTAAGCGTCTCCTAGACTAATCTGAATCATTGCCCATTGTTGAGGAAAACCTGCTCTAGTGTAGATTTCGAGTGCCTCCGTATGAGCTGTAATTGCCTGTTCTAAGTTCGCTGCCTTATTTCCGCTGATTCTTTGTACGTAAGCATTTCCCAGATTAGCTTGAACCATTGCCCATTCTTGGGGGAAATTGTCTCGGATGTAGATTAGTTGCGCTTTTTTACAAGCTGTAATCGCCTGTTCTAGATTCTCTGCCTTGTCTCCTCTAATTCTATTTCGGTAAGTTTCCCCCAGAATAGCTTGAATCATTACCCATTCTTTGGAAAAATCTTCTCGATTCAAGATTTCAAGTGCTGCTGTACAAGCTGTAATCGCCTGTTCTAAATTCTCTGCCTTATTTCCCCTAACTCTTTGTGCGTAAGCATTTCCCAGATTAGCTTGAATCATTACCCATTCTTGGGGAAAATTTTTTCTAGTAAGGATTTCTAACGCATTTGTGTAAGCTGTAATCGCCTGTTCTAGATTCTCTGCCTTATTTCCCCTAACTCTTTGTGCGTAAGCATTTCCCAGATTAGCTTGAATCATTACCCATTCTTGGGGAAAATTTTTTCTAGTAAGGATTTCTAACGCATTTGTGTAAGCTGTAATCGCCTGTTCTAAATTCTCAGTCTTATCCCCGTTGATTCTTTTTGAGTAAGCAAGACCTAGACTATATTGCATCCTTGACCAATATTGAGGAAAATCTTTTCTAGTAAGGATTTCTAGCGCATTTGTGTAAGCTGTAATCGCCTGTTCTAAGTTCTCTGCCTTATCTCCTCTGACTCTTTGTGCGTAAGCATTCCCTCGGTTATTGTGTGCCATTGCCCAATATTGAGGAAAATCTTTTCTAGTAAGGATTTCGAGTGCCTCTGTGCAAGTTGCGATTGCCTGTTCTAAGTTATCTGAGTTATCTCCCTTAATTCTACGTCGATAGGCTTCTCCCAAATTAACCTGCGTCATTGCCCAATATGGAGGATCAATATAAATATAAATACTTAAAGCAATTTTATAGCAAGTTATAGCAATTTCAATATTACTGGCTTTATTGCCCAAAGGAAACTGGCAAATCAGGTTGCTAAAATTACTAATAACCCAAGCGATATATATTAAAATCTCACTAATCCAAAAATTAAACATTTTATAGCAATCCTAAATGAGTTACGAATAAGGCATATAGCAATCCTATTTGAGATCCGAACAGGGTTCATACTGATGCAGCTTGGGAAAGTCAAATTCTTGGTAATTGGTAAAGAACTTAAATAGCCATTTGACAACAGAAAAAGATTTGCAAACAGGCCAAAACTTCCTCAAAAAGTTTTTGGCTTGTAACCAAACATCTTCTACTGGGTTTTGTTCGGGTGCATTGGGTGCAAATCGAATACAAGTAATTTGCCACTCCGATGAAGAAGTAGCGCCCTCGTTAACAGATGCCAAAAACTTTTTAACCTCGTCCGATCTATGATAACTAGCTCCATCCCAAATTAAAGCAATTCTTTTTCCTGGACGTTGATTTTGTAGATACTTAATGAAATCTACTGTACTTGATGAATTTCCTGCTGGATACTCTTGAACGATAAACTCTTGTGTTTGATAATCTAATGCTCCGAAATAAGTTTGTTTGTCTTTAACATTTTTGATAGGAATCTCAATTCTAATATCTGTTTTACCCCAAACATATCCACAGACATCATTTGCGAGGAAGTGGCACTCATCTAGAAAAAAGACAACTAGTTGCCCTGATTCAATCTCAGCTTTGTTTTCAGTCAAAAAAAATTATGATTTCTTCCCTTTTGATTTTGACCAAATCTGGATTGAAATTCGGGTTGATTTTCTGAGATTTCTTCCAACTAATATGAGCTGATGATAGGAGTTCATAGTAGCTTTGTTTGGATTGATAAATCACACCATAATTCTCATCTAAATAACTGACTAATTCATCTATATTGCAATAATCTTTGACTCTCAACCAGGTGATAATTTCTGTGTGTTGTTCTGTTGTTAAATAACTCTTAGCACCTTTATAACCTAGCTTGATACCGTCTAGTCCTTGAGCTTCAAATCTTTGTTTCCAATTTGTAATACAAGACTTATTCATTCCCAAAAGTTTAGTAAACTTAGAGTATGGTTCACCCTGTAACGCCATTTTTACTGCTATTGCCCGTTTAAGTTCCCTGGCTTCTGGATGACTGTGAATAAACTCTGTTAAGATTGCTATTCTGTCTGATTTTTCTTGTTGTTCTAATAAAAAGTTCTTCATCGGTATAATCTGTCATCAGTGCTTTAGTATAAAATTACCATAAGTTTGTAAATCAAATAGGATTGCTATATCTCTTCCCTTATTTCAAAATCACCTTCATAATCGATAACCATTGGATCGTCTTGAAAACTGCCGTAAGTCTGCTCAAAAAATCCTGGTGGACATCCCAATTCTTCGGTTTTTTTGGCGGCGGATGGTTCTATTTGCTGATAAATTACCATAACTTCCACTTCTTTGTCTGTGATGCCAACGGGAATATCAAGGTGCATAATGCCATCAGATCCTACATGAGAAAATAGCTTGATACTTTGCATTACTGTTTTCTCCTCATTCTTGGTTTATTGAAAATTACGCGGTATCTCATCTACGATGCCGTACTCCTGTTCAAGTAAACTCAACAACTTCTCCTCCACTACCGTAAGATAAGGTCGATTCAACTTCCCCAACGACTGCAACAGATTTTTGACTGTATCTTCTAGAGAATCGGAATACACCCGACTGATGCGATCGCTGATTTGTTTAATCTGCTCACATTCAGCAGGCAAGTAACTGTAGGACTTCAGGTGTTGCAAGCCAACCGTGTACTCACTATCCCAGATTTTGACAGTACAACTAAATTCGCCCACATAGTTGACAATTGCCCAACATCCGCCTTTGCCCCTGAGTTCCGGGTTGTCCTTGGCTAAAATTTGGCAGACTTCGCCGATTTGGTAGGTATTGGGTATTTTCGTCCTTTCCATGATGCGTTGCACAACATCTTTGACGATTCTACCTGTGGGCACTTTCCCACTAGCAAGTTCTACTGCTTTTAGCCATGCCTCCTGCTGTTCCTGGGGTTCAAGCTTGGTCATTGGTCGAACTTGCCCTTCTGCTGTCGGCAAAATGTCCACAATTTGTGGACATTTTTGCAAGTTGTCCACAACAACTGCCGCATCAACTAGCTGGTAAGAACGGGAACGATTGTAGCCAAACCTGTCTAAACAGTATTCATCAAAGGTTTTGTGCGTGGAGCGATATAATCTGCGATCGCGTAATTCCGTCAGCGCCTTCCCTGCCTCAAAAAACGCTCTTTCCACTTTCCTTTCCAAGTGCAGGCGATCGCTAATTTCCTGCTCGGTTAATTCGGGAATTTCAACAGCAGTAACGGTAATTGTTGCTGTAGCTGTGTCTTCTTCTTGAGCAAGATTATCTGGTGATGTGCTGTCAGTAGATGAAGAGATGGTGGATTTTTTGGGCTTTGAGGATGGTTTAGCCATGATTTCACCCTTCTTAAGGGTATTTGCTCAGACTGGCTCACTCTCATTATGGCGGCTGTAGTCAGGGCTACAAACGCTTAAGAGTGGCTAATTTCAGCTTCTATCGCCAGAACCTCAACTGAACCCCTAAGCGATCGCTTCTGTAGAGTCACTGAAAATAGCGCGTAAGTTAATGGCTTGAGATCAAGCATCCTTTAACTCTCCATTATTCCTGGCACGCTCCAACTCTTCTTCGCAAAGGACTTCTATTAAATTTGACAGAGAACGCTTCCTAATCTTAGCTAGCCGTTCTAAGTCAGACTTTAATGCTTCGTCCAAGTAAAGCGATATTCGCTTTTTGGCTGTAACCACCGACAACACCATAGCACTACTCCAAAACTATACTTCCTCCATTGTAGCACGAGGGTAACGCTACTTTGAAGTAAAAAGATGTTGCAGTAGCATTAAAGTAGTGCTACCATGTGAATAAAGAAAGCGCTACCGACGGTCAATCTGAAGCGCTTTCTGTCCCGTTAGGAACTGATTCATTATGACCCACATTATCTACAGCCAACAACAGCTGCAACTGAAATCCATTGCCCGTCTCAAGCAAATCTACAGCGAAATCGCCTGCACAGCCAAAGTAAGCGATAAACGCTGTAAGGATGCCTGGATTTCCGCCATTGTTAACTATCAGGCAAGCAAGATTCAGAAACTCGCCCCTGCTGCCCCCAACGAACAAGCCCTCGCTCAAGCCGAACTCGACAACTACATCGCCGACCAAGCCCAAGCGATCGCTCCTGAACCCCTCACAATAGTTGAAATCTCGTTTGACCATCACGAATATTACGCTGATGACAAACTGGTAGCCAGTATCAGCCATGACAACAACCACTTAACGCAACGCTGGGTAGTAATGGTCAACGATAAAGAAGTATTTCGTGCCAACACTCTAATGCGTTGCGATCGCTTCATCTGCACTCACTATAAAGACGGCTCATTACCTGTGCAGGAGAAAGCAGAGGTGCAGGGGAGCAGGGGTGCAGAGGGGAAAAACCTACAACAACTTTCTCCTCTGCCCCTCTGCGCCTCTGCCCCCATGCCTTCCTCTTCTACTGAAAACCTAATCATGGCGCATATCTTCAACGAGTGCGAGAAGTACGGGTTTGAAATTCTCGATAATGGCATTTACAACAACAACGGCGTGAAACTGGGGCAAGTCGGATGCACTAACGGGAACTGGTGGGTGAAGAGGCGTTATTCAGTCCAGCAGCAGTATTCTAACTCGGTGCTTGATGCTGTGCTATCGCTGTCGATGGTGGATGTGTCTACTGATGGTAAATCCATCTTTGATGAATATATTTTAGACCAACCGTTAGAACAGCTAACTGGCGATAAATTGCAACGGCTGCTGGAGAGAACGGAGTTAGTCACAGCGTAAGTCTTGGGCTTCGCCTGGGAAAAGGTTAAAGGGTAAAGGGGAAAGGTAAATTTCTTCATTCCCTTCCCCTTTGCCCTTTCCCCCTTTCCCTAATTATTTATTCACCAATCCTCAATTAAATCAATGCAACCGACACTATCAATCCCCCAACACTGGCCCTACCCTCGTTTTAACTTGGAACAGCGTACACAACAGGGCATCATCCTGGGACTTTATTACTATCCTTTGGGTACAGAGTTGGCTGAACAATTTGATGATGGCTGGCGTTATGCGCTGATGCCTAATAAAAATTCTGATGAAATATCTTACTTGCAAGAGAATCAAATTCAGCCGCTCACACTAGAAGAATTATTTCAGCAAATTAACGCAGAGATTGACTTTTATCAACAACAGATAAACATTCTCAACCGACAGTTAACCGTATTAACCAGAGGTGCAAACAATGGCTAAGGAAGCAAACAACGACTTTGACCGCAGAGCCAATCATTTGCTGCGTGTGCTTCAGTTTTGCGGCGGTTGTGTGCCATTACATCGGTTGCAATTCCAATTCTCCGATTCAGTTATTCAAACTCTGCTGGATAAAGAACTGGTGCAAGTACAGAACACGGGACGCGGTTTTTTGTTAGAGATTGCCGAGGATTTTTAGGTTATTAATCCCAGAGGAAAAAGCATGATTGACTACGTTAACGCACTTAAAACCAGTTGGTATATCTCCCCGCCTTGGGGTAAAACAATTCCGCCCGTTGAGGTAAATTTACTGGAGAGAGTTTACCTGAAAACTACGAGAACATTTGGTTACTGTTCTGGTGTCCAGTGGAAATATGAATGTTGGCTTTATACAATCATTTGTGGTAATGAAATTGTTCATGCTACAGAACATCAAATCATTTGGACTGGTCAATTAGAAGCTCTCACGGTGCAAAAACCTGCTTTCGTTTTAGGTCAGAAAGTAATCCTTTGTTCTTATGGGGATGACACAAAACAACGGCTGATTTTAGGAGTTGTACTTGTGGATAAGTTTTGGTTTTACCTTGTCGAATTGGTATCGCCAACATTGGCTGAAACACCGACTATACTTAATCGCTTTTCGTTGGTCAGTGAAAAAAGTTTGGTGCGCGTGAATGTCTAATTCTCTCTAATCAACAAGGAAAAATTATCACCCAACTAAAGTTATGTCACAAATCGAAATCGCTCAAATTATCGACCAGATAAAACAAGAGATTACTGTTAACTCTAATAGTATAAATAAAATCAGTATTAGGGCAGTAGAAAGAATAGCTGGAGTAAGTAACGGAACAATTTGTAAAACTTTAAATACATTTAATTCAGAACATTCAAAACTGGCACAAAAAATCCAATTGCAAGGCATAAGTATTGATTCTTGGCGCATTAACGGTATATCTGATGATGTCATTTATTTAATACTTGAATATTATGCCTTTGAAGCTGGTAAACGCTGCACTAAAAGGGCAAGGCAAGCTATTAAGCATTTTAGCAAATACAAAAATTTTGATGGTTTGGTTAGTTCGGAATTTACCGCAGGACAGTATTCTCCAGAAAACCAAGTAAAACTTTCTCTTATCGAAAAGGTTGAGAAAATATCTCATCCCGTAGTTGAAGTCAATACTCCAGTTGGAAAAATAGACATTTTGACTGAACGCGAAATCATAGAAGTTAAAAAAGCGTCTGCATGGAAAAGTGCTGTAGGACAAATATTAGTCTATGGGCATTACTATCCTAATCACCAAAAAAGGATTCATTTATTTGGAAAGTGTTCTGTAAGTACTAAACAAATCATTCAGACTCATTGTGACCAATTTAATATTCAGCTTACTTGGCAATAGCTCAACTTTATAAGCCTACTAACTTTCATTATGGCTTCGATTATTACTACAACTATTCACTTTTGAAAAAACCAGAGCAACGATTATGTCACAAATCGAAATCATTCAAATCATTGAACAGATAAAGCAAGAAATCACTATTGACTCTAACGGTCATGGTAAAGCCACTATTCGGGCAACTGCAAGACTGGCAGATGTACAAGATTCTTCGCTTCGTCGTGCGTTACTAAGTGCGGCACTGGAACCCTCTGCATTAGCCCAAAGCCTTATACAACAAGGATTTAGCCCTGCGGCACTGGAAACCTGGAATCAGGGAATACCTGATATGGGTGTTGCTGCCGTTATTGAATATTACGCTTTTGATGCTGGGCGGTACTGCAAACAGCAAGCCAGACTTGTATGCAAAGCTTTTAACCGGATCGGTGTTCGTGCCTGGATGCAAGACATTATGGGCTGGACAAAACCCGCTACTCAACCACAAGAACAACCCCCTACACCAACTCTCCCCCCAGTTGAACAGCGATTGCATACTCTTGTCTTGGCAATGAAGACTTTAGCTGAGTTAACTGGTGGCAGACTCAACCCGTACACCGAACAGCAATTTAAAGACTTCGCCGCCAATCTGATAGCTGACTACAACAGACAGTTACTAACCGGCACAAAAGAAAAGTGGCTTGGCGTAGTCAACTTTGCAGAGAGCGAACTTGGAAAGAAAGTCCCCCTGAGCGGCACCCACTATCGCGGACACTTGGGCACATGGGTTCGCACGTTTTACCCACATCTGGGCGATCGCCAAGAAACGCGATTGGTTAACGGCGTTCAACAGCCCATCTATGTCTACGCTTGTCACGATCCGGTTGTTGCGGCTGGGTTGACCAAAGCTATAGAAGAGTTCTTTGCTCATCCGAGTCCTGGTGCAGCGCTAAGGCAGGCGGGGGCTTTCGCTAGTAAGAAAGCTGTAGTTACTGTTTGATGGTCATTGGTCATTGGTCAAGCAGAGCGATCGCCAAGTAATCAAGAATTAAGACTTTTACAACAAAGGTAAATTTTACCTTGAGGGGAAAAGATATGGAACTCGGCTACTTCCAGAAAGATGTACTCATTGAAAAACTAGCTAAGAAATTCTACGCGATCCAAGGCTATGTAGTCCCCGAATCATATCGGATGCAATCAGCTACACATCCAGCAGAAAGAGCGTGTGTGGCTATGGCTATTTTTGCAGTTGAAGAATTTGAATCCATCAAAGATGAAGGTTCAGATGAGGATGATGACGAATATGAAACTGATTGTTTATTCCCTGAATAACGTTCGTTGCCAGGGGTTTAATTGAAGCGCGAGTAATACACCTTCCTAAATATTTTCTTACAAATTACAAGATGGTTAAACGGATATGAAAGCCATAGTGACAGTAGTTGAAAAAATCTCATCTGAAGCTCACATTGATATTCCTGAAGGTTTAGCAGAATTAGGCATTAGACAGCACGTTGTAGATCATTACAACAGTGGCGAAATGCTTGCCTTACTGAACATTTTCCACGTTGATTTTGAATCTATCAGCGTTCACATTGGTAAAAAACCTCAAATCACTTGGCAACCTGGAAAGCCTTGGAGTTTAAAGCGTCCTTATTACTTTTGCAAACTTGGAAGATTTACTTTGACTCTGTTAACTGACACAGAGCAAAACTTGACTCGTACAGAAGTTTACTTTGGGCATCACAAGCAACTTATTTATACGTCAGAAAAAGAGATATCCAAAGAATTGGCAACAGTCGAACTCCAAAATTTCTTAAGCGGATTAGCTGTTGAACTTCAGATTTTAAGCCACATTGAATTTCCAGAACAAGTTTGAAAATAACAGGAATTAAACATGAGACTAACGACATTAGAAGGTCAATACCAGTGCATCGTGATTGACCCTCCCTGGTTCTATCGGCTGAGAAATCAGGATAAAACTCACCGAAACCGCATTAGCTACAAGCCAATGCACATAGAAGAAATACTGTCATTGCCTGTTCCAGACTTAAGCAATCGCACGGGGTCAGTTCTTTGGCTTTGGTTTACCAACAATCACATGATTGAAGCCGCACACTGCTTAGAAACATGGGGATTTGAACTCAAAACCATCCTGACTTGGGAAAAAGTTACCAAGGATAACACTAAAACACATCTAGGTGTCGGTCATTGGTTGCGGAATTCGACTGAACACTGTGCTTTGGCTGTTCGTGGGAATGTCAAAGCTTTCTCTGGACGGACACTCACAAACGAGTCCACCATCCTGCACTCTCCCAGGCGTGAGCATTCCCGTAAGCCCGAAAGTTTCTACCAACTCGTAGACAAACTGTGTCCAGACATAACCAAGCTGGAGATGTTCGCACGCGAGTCTAGGGACGGCTGGGATTGTTGGGGTGATGAGGCGGATCTGTTTGATCAGCTTAATGCAGAAATTGATAACGATACTTCATTGAGTGCTTAATTAACGCTAATTTCGGCACTCAAAACTTGCTGAACCTTGAAAATCAAATATCAAACAATTCTAATTTTCTGACGGTGTGTCATCTGCTGTCTGATAAATAGAACGCAATTCATCCACAGTATCTGCTGTTTCTATTGCTGCCAAGATTGATTCTAGCAATCTGAAATCTTCAAGAAGCTCAATTTCAGGCAATAAGTTTTGTCCAGGTGTTCCAAATTTGAGTTTTAATCCCAAAGCTATGCCTTTTAATAAAGATTCTATTCGAGCAATTCTCTCAAAACTAGTAACGTACTGCATACGCAGTTGTGCCTCCAATTGTTCGACTTCTCTTTTAAACTCTAGTTCTAAATCCAATGGTAACGTTAGCATCCAATCAATAAAAGCCAAAAGGTTAACAACAGCCTCGCGTTCAAACCCTTGCTCATACAACCGACGCACTAAATTCAGTTTTGATTGTTTCCTTTGCGACCTATTACTGCGGGTTTGCACTGCTGCCAAATGAGCCATTACCACTGTAGCAAAGGGGTTACGACTGGCTTCTAGCTCCGACAACCTTTGTTGATAGTCTAGCAGCTTGATTACAGGAAACTGAAAATCAACCGTACAACCAAACAAATCGTACCCAAACTGCGATGGCCGCCAGTTGATGTTGTCATCCCCCAGTATCGCGCATGATGCAACAGAGCGATCGTAACGGTCAAAAATTCGATAGTTGTAGACAAACATCCGTTTAGGAAAATCGGTTTCCTCTTGACTTTGGATTTCTATATGAATCAACAGCCAAGATTCTTCGCCCCCAATGCGATAGATTTTCACCAATTTATCAATTAGCCGTTTTCCTAATTCAGCATCACGAACTACTTGTTGTAACTCTTGATCTAGAAACTCGAAACCTCTACTCCAATCAATTTGAGCATGGGCTTGAGGAAAAAAGAATTGCATGAAGTCTTCAAAATACAACTGCAACATCTGCTTCCACGGGGAATCATATTCCGTAAGAGGTGTTTTATTAGTCATACTCAACTGTTCAATTTCAAGTTAATAAGAGAGAAGTAATCATGCCAACAAACATAGAATGGACAGACTTAACAGATAATATCATCCGTGCCAAGGGAGGAGGTTGGTGGTGTCAAAAAATCTCAGAGGGATGTAAAAATTGCTATAGCGAAAAGCTGAATCAAAATTCTTTCTTTGGCGGAAACAAGCAACCCTACTCTGGACAACCACCCGAACTAGTGTTAGATACAGAAGCTATTCGGAAATGGGGATTCCAAAGAAAACCCAAAAAGCATTTCGTTTCTTCAATGACTGATGTTTTTGGTGAATGGGTTCCGCGTTTTTGGCAACATGAAATGCTGGACGGAATGTTCGTTGCTCCCAATCAAATATTTCAGATTCTCACCAAACGCCCAGAAATTATGCTGTCATCTATGGATGAATGGCTTTCTTGTCATGGACTAGACAAGTTACCTGCAAATATTTGGCCAGGAACTTCGATTGAGAATCGCCGCACTTTAGAAGAACGTAGTCAATTTCTTGCTCAGATTCCTGCTGATATCCGATTCTGGTCAGTTGAACCATTACTAGAAGATTTGGGTGATATCACTCACTACTTAAATGATGTTCAGTTAGTAATTGTTGGTGGTGAGTCTGGCCCAAATTCCAGACCATGCCACATCGAATGGATTAATTCAATTGTCCAACAATGCCAACAATCGAAAACACCCGTATTTGTGAAACAGTTGGGGGCAAATGCGAAATTTGGGGGACAGCGATTCAAAACCCGTGACAAAAAAGGGGGAAAAATTGAAGAGTTTCCTCTTCATCTGCAAGTTAGACAATTTCCGTTTGATGCGTGAATAAAGCAAAACCCCCGCCTGTAGCGCAGTGCGGGGGAAAATCAAACCCTTTGAGGTCTATAGATATGAGTTTAACAGAAAAAATGCAAAGTGATGGCTCTAACTACGGCAGAAGAAAACGCCATATTTATATCGATAGTAAGTTGGATGATCTACCACTAACAATGGAGGCATTTCGAGTTTACTCTCACCTCTGCCGTCGAGCCGGTTGTGATAATAACGCCTTCCCTTCATACAAATCTATCGGTGAAGCCTGTTTTCGTGGTTCTTTCCCTGCTTCCTCAACTGAAACTTTAAGGCAAAAAGCGATCGCAGCAGTCAGTGAATTGGTTTCGTGGAACTTAATCACTAAAACGCCCAAAACCAAGTCTAATGGTTCAGTATCTTCTAACCTATATCAACTCACAGATATTGACGACTGGTTTATTTCTCCTACTAAACAATCAAGTTTAATCAGAGGAAAAAATAGCGGTAGTAGTGGAGGAATACTAGGGGTGGTATTGGGGGGATACCAGGGTAGTAATGGGGGAATACCAGGGGTAGTAGTCGGGGAAGACCAGGGTAGTAGTGGGGGAATACCCAAAGTATATCCAGTTAAAGATTATCCAATTGAAGTCCATCCACTCAAGGATGCGCCCCTGGCTTCGCCCCTGGCTTCGCCACCCGCGCCCCCCACCCAAGAGAGTGTGTGTGAAAAAGAAGAACTTGATTTAACAACGGAAGAAATTGAACTTGAAAAACCAAGCTTAGGAGAACCAACCCCAGAAGAACCAACCTCACAACAACCCACTTCGTTGTCAAAAAATTCCGAGTCTTCGCAACAAACCGATAATCCCTCAAGAGGATCAACTATTGCGGCGGGGTCGTTCGACAAATCCGAACAATCGAATAAGCCGCAACTAACCTGTTTCTACAAGACAGCCCGGAACGTGAAAGAACTGATTGATGCCTGGCTAACAGACCCGACTGCTATGAGTGATGATTGTGTGCCCTTGCTTGTTAGAGACTCAATCAAGTGGAATCGCTGGGTTTTACCTTGGCGCAATGGAGAGCGAAAACTGAATAACCTCTACCAGAACTTCAACCCGATAGTTGTGGACTTCCTAGCACAAGAATTAGCCACTAAGTCAAAACGCTCCGCACGACAGGAAATAGATCATGCGATCGCAGTAATCAACACCTGGGAGAAAACTAAGGGTGGGTGGACGAACCTGATGCAGCGCTTAAGCCAAGCTCAGAGTGCCGAAACTCAACGCCTTGCCCAACAGAAAGCTATACAAACGGCTCATGCTGCCCCTAATGAGTTGAGGGCAGTACTACCCGAAATTAGACAAGCGCGGAGATTTACCAAAACAGAATTCAGGAGTAAGGAGTCAGAATTCAGAATTCGAGATTGTGTGAAATGTGGATGAATCATGGCTTAGACCAAGCCATTTCCATCCTCGAAATAAATTTTGCTGCTTGTTTATTCTGGCTCCTGAATTCTGGCTTCTGACTTCTGATTCGATTTTCAAAAATAGCATAGCAGGAGAAAAAGTGATGTTTTCACCAGATTTTGCCCCAGATAACGTAGTTTCAATGCCTAACCACTTACCACCCCAGGCGATTGAAGCTGAAGAAGTAGTACTTGGTGGCATTTTGTTTGACCCGGAAGCGATCGCTCGTGTGATTAAGATTTTGCAACCAGAAGATTTTTACGTCAGTTCGCACAAGAACATTTACCAAGCCGCAGTCAGATTGCACCAATCTCAGCAACCAACGGATTTATTGTTTGTTACCAGTTGGCTGGAATCTCATGGCTTGTTGCATAATGTTGGCGGAAGAAATAAACTTGCATCCTTGCTTAACTCTTGCGTGTCAGCAGTTAACATCGATGCCTTAGCAGAGTTAATTCGAGAAAAAGCGCAATTGAGAGCGGTGATCCAAACAGCTTTACAAATGGCGCGTACAGCGATGGATGCCCCCTTGACCGAAATGACTGCCACTTCAGTCATCGAAATGGGACAACAAAAACTTTTAGAGTTGCGCCAATTAACTATGCCTTGTCAGATGAAGCTAATGGCTGACATCATCCCTGACGTTTATGCCGAGATTGAATTAGCCAATAACGGTGAAGATGCGATTGAGGTCAATGTCCCAACTGGATTCTATGATTTGGATTCGGTAATTGGCGGGATGCCCTTCGGTGCTTTGACTGTTGTTGGAGGTCGCGGCGGAATCGGCAAGTCCACCTGGGCATTGGATATTGGAATTCGGGCTGCTGCTAGCGGCTTAACAACCGCTTATTTCGCTTTAGAAATGTCTGCCTCACAAATGGTCAAAAAGACCCTCGCAAGGTTGGCAGCGCCCCATGTTCCTGCTGATCTGCTTTTTAAACGCAATGCACTTCGGGAATCTCATTGGAATCCTTTGGCTCAAGCTTGTGCTGATGCGATGGCACTACCATTTTGGTTGAATGACAACCCCGTAATCACCACATCACAAATCAAAGGTGATTTGCAAGATATACAAGCTCGTTGCGGTTCAGTCAGTTTGGTGATTGTGGACTATGTGCAGTTGATTGAACCAATGCGCCGTGAACGTGGCGAAAACCGCGTGCAAGAAATCGACTCCATTTTGAAACAACTTAGGGCGATCGCTAAACAATTCAATTGCGCTGTCTTGGGTTTAGCACAGTTAAAAAGAGAAGTTGATTCACGTTCCGAAAAGCGTCCCACAAAAGCAGACTTTCGAGAATCTGGAGGATTTGAACAAGAAGCTGCTGTGATGTTGGGTTTGTATCGGGAAGATTACTACGACAAGCAGACTACCCAAAAAGGCATTTTTGAAGTTTCAGTTTTGAAAAGTCGGTTTAGTAGTGAGACGACTATTAATCTCTTGTTTGATGAACGATTTGGACAGTTTAAAAATTTGGCTAAGTCTCAATATTAAACAAATACAATAGGAGTTAACCTGAGCATTGTAAGTGTTCATACAAGTAGCACTTTAGTGATGGAATCAGCCAAAAGATATAACAATTAAAAAAGTAATTTTGGTTTAGTCTAAATCCAAAAGAGGAGAAGGTTATGATGAAGATGAATTTCTTGACCATTGACAAAGTAAACAAAATCATTGAGCTTACTAAGTTAGTTTATGGTTCAAAAACTCCCCAATCAATATCTGATATAAAATTAACAGATGCCAATACACAAGCCAAGGAACTAATCGAATTTTTGATTGAGCGTCAAACATTAAACACTCCCATAAATACATTGTCTGAATACATAAATAATCTTTCTTCGGAGGAAACAGCAGAAGCTATAGCACTGATGGTACTTGGTCGTGGAGATTCGGGGAGGCAACCATCGGATTTCCTTGAGTTAGTAAAAGAGGCTCAAGGAGTCGAAAAACATTATCTAGTTGA
Organism: Nostoc sp. C052; assembly: GCF_013393905.1. Classification (GTDB taxonomy): domain Bacteria; phylum Cyanobacteriota; class Cyanobacteriia; order Cyanobacteriales; family Nostocaceae; genus Nostoc. The sequence goes on along the minus strand of NZ_CP040275.1, from coordinate 49,114 downwards.
AAAGTCTTTATTAGCTCAATACCTACGTTCGGGATTGGAAAAACTAAATCTTCATTGAAATAAGGGAGAAATAAATTGAGTTACGATAATACTGCCAAGTACTTAGCTGAATTGTATCCAGCCGAGTTTGCCAAGTGGTTGCTACCAGATAAAGCTACAGAAGTTACAGTACTTAAAACCGAACTTTCAATAGAGCCAATCCGCGCAGATTATGTCACATTTTTGCAAACAAGTAGCCGGATTTTGCACATTGAGTTTCAGACTCTCCCCAAATCTAATCCACCGATTCCTTTGCGGGTATTAGACTATTATGTGAGATTGAAACGGCAATATAACATACCAGTAACCCAAGTCGTGATCTTCTTGCAACAAAGTAGTGACCCTATTGCATTTACTGAAGAATACACAGATGAGTTCACAAGTCACCGTTATCAAGTTATACGGTTATGGGAACAAGATTCAGCTTTGTTTCTGGATAATCCAGCACTATTGCCTCTTGCACCTTTAACTCGAACTGATTCCCCAGCAACTTTATTATCCCAAGTAGCTCAAAACATCGCTAAAATTCCAGATAGGGATGAAAGGCAGAACATTGCTGGATGTACAGAGATATTTGCAGGTTTAAGGTTCGAAAAAGATTTAATTCGTCAATTTTTACGGGAGGATATTATGCAGGAATCTGTTATCTATCAAGATATTTTGCAAAAAGGGGAACAACGTGAAGCTTTCCGCTTTTTGAATCGATTATTAAGTCGGCGTTTCGGTGAAATTGAACCATCAATTATTGAACGAGTTAGAGTATTGCCTGTTGACCAATTGGAAGCGTTAGGTGAAGCTTTCTTAGATTTTGTATCTGCTGATGAATTGCTCAATTGGTTAGACCAGCAACCAAATAATCACTAATTCATAATGGCACTTGATGGCTTGCTAACGTAATTCGTAATTAGAAATTAAATTACGAATTACTTTGACAGCCTCTGCTCTACACCAATATTAACTAACTCTAATCTGCTCACACTTCATTAATGATTAGTTGATAAATACAAAAAAGCCGGAGGGTATGGACGCAATCCTCGGCTTTCATGAATCAAAGAATATACGACTATGATTGTGTATTACATTCAATGTTTCCTGACTATTAGGGATAGGTCTTACTCTCCCAAAAGGATAAGTTTTATTTTATCAAAAGATAGAACTGAATTTTGATAGTAGAAATCGTGAATAAAATACAGAGTTTTTTAAAAAGTAATAAAAGGGATTACCGCCACAAGAAAGCAACGGAGTCCAATCAAAGCCACATCCACATCCAGCGATCGCAGCATTAGACGCATACATTCAATTACTGGAGTTTTAAAACCCATGAAAGCGCTATCCGTTCGCCAACCCTGGGCATGGGCAATCATTCACTCCACCAAAAACATAGAAAACCGAGGCTGGCCCATTCATTATCGCGGCGACATTCTGATCCACGCCGCCAAAACCTGTACCAAGAAAGAGTACCAGCTAGCGAGAGAATTTTGCCAAGGGATGGGGGTAGTAATCCCAGAGTTAATCTCTCTCCGTCGCGGTCAAGTCATCGGTATAGTCACAATAGTGGATTGCAAGTTTTCACAAGTTGCATCTGGCTGGGGAATGCCCATGCAATACCACTGGAAGCTAGAGAATCCACGCGAGATTACACCAATTCCTTACATTGGGCGATTGGGGATATTTGAAGTGCCAGATGAACTGGTCAGGAGTGCGATCGCCTTATGAAATCTGTCCTCTCGCTTTTCTCCGGCATCGGCGGACTCTGCCACCACGGAATATCAGCCGCAGGTCTATCTTACAAATTCCAAGTCCAGCAATTTGTCGAAATCTCCCCTTATTCTCAATCACAACTGCGCCATGAACAACCAGGAATTCCAATCCACGCAGATATTACCAACTACCACTGCCACCAAGGACAATTCGACATTTTGTGTGGGGGATTCCCCTGTAGCGGCACCAGTAACGCTGGAGATAAAAAAGGACTCAACGACCCCAGGTCAGGACTGTGGCGCGAAATGTTCCGCATCATCAGCCAGTGTAGACCAGCAATCGCTCTCATCGAAAACCCAACAGGGCTACTCTCTAGAGGAATGGCAACAGTCCTCGAAGACCTTTCCCAAATCCGGTACGTATGTGAGTGGGAAACTATATCCGCGTACTGCCTCGGCTTGCCACATGAAAGAGAAAGAGTCTTTATCATTGCCTACGCCGATGGCTTATTCCACCGTCAACAGCCAACCGCCTGGGCAGACCAAATTGGAAATCAGATTACGCAAGTACGGCTCTCTCATGAAGACCGAAGCTATCAACCCGGCATTCGTGAGGTGGCTTTTGGGATTCCCGTTGGAGTAGCCAAGGGAATCAAGGGCAATTATGATGCCCGTCGCGCTTATGGATTGAGTTGTTCTCCACGACAGTCCGCCGTTTCCTGGAAACGAATTGATTACTTGTGGGGTCTTCTCGCTCATAATGAGGCATAAGCATGATTAACCTTGTCACAACCTAGAAAGATAGTTGATATCTTTCGCCTTCTTCAAATGCGATCGCCCATCGCACGAGCGATCAGCTACGATTTAGAGAGGCAGTGGGTATGGCAATATACCCATAAGCACTTGGGTACTTGAGTAGTGATGCAACCAGCGCTCCTTATTGTTCAAAGTCGTCAAACATTAATTTCCCTATCAGCACGAGTGTATAATCTATCAAAATTAGAGTTAGATTATACTAAGTCAGTCTGAATCTTCGCTCTCTTCAATTTGGGGTTTTGTAGTCTTACTGGAATTCAGCTGCAACAAACAAGTTATGGATGTAGGAATAATGCCAGTAGCTAAAGGTATATAACTAGAGTCCATAACGGCTAAACCAAGCGGTAGCAATGTAAGAGCTACCAAATAAATATTCAAAAAAACTTTATTCATGACGATAATCTAATCCGATACCGCATGGATTACAAATTGAAGGAGGCAGGTATGCTGGAGGAGCTTTGCTCAGTAGGGGATTCGCTCCCTACTGAGAAAGGAGCCATGCTCGACTGCCGTAAGAAAGGGGAAGTTGAGGCAACAATCGGGGTCTTAAACCCAAGACCCGTCGTCTATCGCTTTACTGAAACAGATAGCGCCACGGAGAGCGAGTCCACATACTCCTACAGAGATTTAGCTAGCAAGATCGTCTCTTAGAGAGCGTCGGGCACTTTCCCTCTCTCTTGAACTATTCACTGACTCCTACCTGACTCGATAATGTCGATAGACAATTAATGAGAAGACTCATAAATGATGGCAACTGCAAATAAGCAGAAGATAAACACTGCGATGCGTCCAAGCCACTCCCATAGGCTTGGAGATAATAGCATTTGAACAATTGTGTCAACTCCAAAAACTTGAGAGATGACATACGCGATCACGAAACCAAACAGACTCAGCAGAAAAAATTTCAGCACCTTACAAGCTGAGTTGAATAAGAATTTACCGTCGTCAGTTAGATGATGTTTCATGGTTTTTCCCTTTTTGAAGAGTGAAATTTGGGGATAAATACACCTTCGCTTACAACAAACTATTGACAAATGCAACAGTCCTATATGTTGTATGTAACTTCCAACAAAAAAGCTAGTTCATGTGGGTTTCCACTTGAACCAGCATGTGATTAGTATCTAATCCTCAAGGCTAGTTGGATATTAACGAGTAGATGTTTAATTGTTAGTAAGTGTCAGCTGTACCAGCTGCTCTAAATGAAGTGTGTAAAAACTAGGAGGACAGAATTTATTTTTCCTTCACCACTAAAAAACTATTAGCGAGTCTTTATTCGCTGCCCTCTATAAAATATTTCGACTTTGCCAATAAATGATCTAGAGTCGGGGAATTCCACTCTAACAATCCCAAAACCACTGATTATTGCCACAACAATAACCCTGGAACGAAAAAAATCAATCGCGCTATTAGGAGGTTGCTGCGACAACAAAGTGGTCATCCCCAAGGGTGATGGGGTAAGACCGTACTCCTTAGCTACATCAATTAGCTCCTCATAAGGACAGGTGATTGAATGTCTATTCGGAAAAGTAATTCTTTGGTTATCTTTCCCAACTCTTTTGAGAGAAGCATAATATGGACTTTCTGTCCCAATAAACCTGGGCAGACTGTCTAGGCACTCTCTTAGTGAAAATCCCGTAAAGTCATGATGAGTCATAGGTCTACTCCTGCTAGAGCGACTATGACTCGCTCTTTTGGCTTATAAGTACATTAACTTACTATGATTTATTTTGCAAGTATGTTTACTTATTTTTAGCTATTGTCTATTTATTTTTATTTAAAGCTTTTACATAAAACTGCTATGTTGTTTTATTAAGGCTATAATTGCTAGAATGTATGTACCTAACTGTAACAGCAATGGCAAAACCCTCTTTGAAAGCATCTCCAAAAGGACTCCAGCAAGCACATGAGGCTTTTACCAAGCGAGAATTCACGCAAGAGTCTCTAGCTGCTCAACTGGGTTGCAATCGTTCTGTTATCAGTAAGTTTTTTAACGGCGAGAACGTTTGGGAAAAGTACTTTACCGCCATTTGTGAAGCGTTAGAAATTGATTACCAAGAGATTGTGTATGGATATTTGGCACCTTCAGCTCAAGATTTAGTTGGAAAGGTGCGTACTCAGATAAAAGAACTAACCCAAGAGTTGTGCGGAACGATGCGTATATTAGATATGACGCAACCGATTGAGTTGAGTCAAATCTATACCGATGTGAATATTTTGGAGAAGCTAATAGCACTCCGACGTAAAACAATTGATGAATTACTTAAAGAATGTGGATATGAGGATTTTGACAGATTTGGGTTAGGTAAAGTTGTAGAAAAGCGGGTTCTTGGCGTAAAAGCAGTTGAAAAATATAAGAAATTAATTGTACTAGGAAAGCCAGGAGCTGGTAAAACTACCTTCTTAAGATATCTAGCAGTTCAGTGCAATCAAGGTAGTTTTCAACCTCACCTTGTACCTATTTTTATCCCTTTAAAATATTTTGCGGAAGATCCAACTCAACCTAGTTTATTAGAATATATTAGGCAGCAGTACTCTGGGTGTGATGTAACGGAAGAAGAGCTTGTCGAATTATTTAAACAGGGTTCTGCTCTGATTTTACTGGACGGATTAGATGAAGTTAGCGCCGAATATCAAGAGCATACTTTAAAAGAAGTTAGAAGTTTTTCTCGGATATATTTTGACAATCATTTTGTTATTGCTTGTCGAATTGCGGCATGGGAGTATACCTTTGATAAATTCACAGAAGTAGAGATAGCTGATTTTGATAATAAACAAATTAATGAATTTGCCAACAATTGGTTCAAAAATAAATCAGTCAAATCAGAGAAGTTTATTAAGTACTTAAATAAGAATAATCGTATCTATCAATTAGCCGTCACTCCTCTGTTGCTAACTCTTCTATGCTTAGTATTTGAAGAATCTGCTAGTCTACCAAATAGTCGTTCGGAAAGTTATCATGAAGGATTAGATGTTTTACTAAAAAAATGGGATGCCAAACGTGGAATTCATCGAGATCAAATTTATCAAAAATTATCACTTCCACGCAAAAAAGATTTACTCCGTCAAATTGCTTACAGTACTTTTGAAAAGGAGAAGTATTTTTTTACCCCATTAGAAGTCAAGCTCATTCTGAAAAAATATATCGAGAAAATATCAAATTTTGATAGTGAGTCAAATATTTCACAGGGTGATATTGAAGAGCTTTTGAAAGCTATGGAAGCTCAACATGGGATTATAATTGAGCGAGCTAAAGGTATTTATTCATTTTCTCACCTCACTTTTCATGAGTATTTTGTTGCTAAAAGAATTGTTAGCTTAATCCCACAAACATCAGATGAAGAATTACATCAGGATGAGGATTTTAAAAATAATGATAAATTCCCAGATTCGGAAGCTGATAACAAATTAATAAATAATCAGAAATTACAAAAAGATCACGAAGAGTTACAAAAGCTAGTTAAACATCTAAAAGACCGTAAATGGAGGGAGATTTTCCTTTTAGTAGCAGAGATATTATTAGATGCTAGTAACCTTTTTAGATTGATGAAGGAGAAAGCCGAGCAAATCTTAGAAGGGAAAGATAATCTACAGAAATATCTGAAGCTTGTAAATAAAAAGTCTCAATCGCTACTTCAACTATTTCAGATAAAAGATAATCTAGAAGCAAAGAAATTTTCTGCTGCTATTCGTGCATTTTATTTTGACATTGATTATGACATCGACCCAGATAGACAGCTTTGCTTTTTGTTGGAACCACGAACAAAGTACTTAACTTGTGGTAATTGTTTTACTCGTATACTTAAAGATATTAATAGCTTGGAAGAAGGTATTATTCATGCTAAAAAATATGACGACATGACTGATGAAGCAAGTATAAAAGTAATTAATGCAGCTTCTGCTGATGAAATTATGAAAATTGCTGTTAATTATGGTATAAAATCTAAAAAAATACGCCAAGATAATCGAGAAGAACTAGAGAGGATAATGAGTGATTTTTTTGAAGTAAATAATACTATGCAAGAAAATGAAGAGAGATTAAAGCACGGTGCAGATAAAGTCAGAGAAGTCGCAAGTAAAAAACTATTAAGTGATCAATTGTTAGGAGTTAGTTTTAAAGATTTTAACGAAGAAGATCAACAAAGCCTTAAAGATTATTATTATGTAAATAAGCTGCTAATAGACTGTTTAATTCAAACAGATTGCGTTGTTACTTTTCAAGTGCGTGAAGAAATTTTGGAAACATTATTTTTACCAAAAGTTCTATGAAATTTGTCTATTCTTTGATTGACAAATTAGGTTTTACATATTTCTTTGCTTGCCAAAAACTCTTCCTTCATTGATATTAACCTTAAGAAAATTCTCTAACTTAAATGCTATTAAATTCATCAACTGACCGAGTAATTAACTTAAAACCTTCTTCTAGAACTCCTCAATCTACAGAAAAAGCACGTACATTATCAGAAAAAATTGTCTATCTTCTTTCTAATACTCACCAGATGCTTCCAGAAGCTGAGATAATCCTTAACACCTTATATCAAGATTTGCCAATAATTTTGCATTCAGCATTTACTGATGAAGAATCTGTAGCACTTTTGGAAGTTCATAAAAGTCTTTATAATATCTATGAAGTAAGTCTTAGCCACCCCTTATCACCAATTTGTATACACGAACATAGCCCTTGGCTATTAACAATTCGTAATCAAATTGAAAATGCATGGCTTAATTATGAACTGCCACGTATTCAAAAACAATTACCATCTCCGTCTGAAGCAAAACACCCAAAATTACTTCGTGATTGGTTTGTTCAACAGGCACACACAGAATCGGATCTCGATAAATGCTTGTTAAACTTTTTAAAAAACCAAGCATCTATTGAGCAATTCAATATATTTATACTCTCAGATGCGACTTTAAACTATCGTTTTTGCGATGCCTTAGCTTTAGCACAACTCCACTTTTCAGAGACAGTGAAAGCTGAAATCGTTCATAATATGTGGGATGAATGTGGTCATGGAGTAGCAGAGAAGTCACACGGTAGGCAGTTCACGCAGATGCTTGCTTCCCTTGGTCTAGAGCAACCAACACTCCCTATTTGGGAAGACTGGCGACCCTACGCAGGTCACAACCTGTACTTTTGCTTCGGTTTGAACCGGAGACACTATTTTAAGGGAATTGGAAGTTTAGGAATGCCCGAAATTTTCGACCCAAATCGTAATCGTTCAGTTGTTGCTGGTTTAGAACGCCTATATTCGGATGCACGGGTAAAATGCGAATATTTTTACGACCATATAGAAGTAGATGAGAAACATGGTTTAGGCTGGCTGAACAATGCGATCGTCCCAATCGTTGAAGTAGAACCAGAAGCAGGATTGGAACTGGCTATAGGAGGTGCGCTTCGCATGGAAGTCATGAGGCGCTACAACCAGTATCTGGCAGTCAGGTTAGGGGTATGAGAATCATTTGAATTATTACCAGGTTAAGCTCAAAAGTCTTATTGTGTAAGGATTTTTTCACCTATTTGCCGACCATTGGTCGGCAAATATTTTTCGATATGCGAACCGACCATCATAGCTATTGTTAAATCCATATCTACAGCAGGCGATTCGGCATCGTACTCTGCTCTTGTCCCTCAAAAGCAATCCACGCCCATACAACTTTTTGGCAAAATGTCTCTGATTCGCTGATCACTTCTTGTATTCTGAGATATCCGTTCTTTGTGCAAAGCTAAATGATTCCTATAGATATGAAACGACTCATCAAAAAAAACCCTAACCCAGTTCGCAAGAAAGCAGAAGTAACCCCACCACCGATTGAACCCATTGAGATTCCTGAGAGCCAAAATATTCTTGAAACAGTAATTGAACCAAATTCACCTGTGTACATTGAAGACTACGCTTCCGAATCCGAATACATTTCTGAACACTATCGCCCCCTCCGCTCCGTGGGTAACTCCGGGTGGCAACCGTCTGATGTATGGCGCGAGTTGAGGGTTGATGATTTCTGTCGGTGAGCAGCATCTAAAACTTGTGTAATACTACTACAGGTACATCCAAGTTTCTGTTGATAAATGCTATTGTCTAGCATGACAGAGTTTTAAGAACAGCCTTTATGGATTCACTATTCTTCAAATTAACTGTGAGGTTCGGAATAGTCAAAGTCAAGAAGCCTGCTAAACTCAGCCGAATATTCATCAAATTGACGGTATTTTGAGTAACATCAAACATAATGCCTGCTAGAGTATTCCCAAAAACTGAAATTGTTCCTAAACCACTACCGCTACCAGATTTTATATCGATACTCAGGGCATCAACATCAATACTCAACAGATTCCCTAAACTCAGGTCAAAGTTTTTAAAAGTAGTATTGGTTTACTTGTATCGGGTTTATCGGCTCGAACAGATTTTTCAAAAGCCGTTGCTAAAATATTTAAGTCAAGTTTTTCTTGATTTTGGTTAAGAGCTAAATAAGCTCCATACCGAACTAGCTTCATTATATGAGCAACGACTCCATCTGAAGCGTAGTAAAGCCTTCTTGCTGTATATACTTCGGATAAATTTGAAGCTTGAGTTAGAGGAAGCTTTGACTCTAATAAATGTAGAAAAGTCCGAAATTCTGCACCACCATCTGCCTGCCATCCAAAAGACGAGAGATAATGACGGTTAGCAAAGCGGCGACTGAGTTGAGAATGAGATTTAAGTTTAAGAACTTCTTCAGCTTCAGGCAAATCTGGAGGGACTAGACAGTTAATTAGAGGTAGGCGCAGTTACAAAACATCTTACACTTTAAACAGCGATAAATATGGCTCAGTTACTTTTCAAGTGTGGATAGTTTGTACATATAAAAATGGTAAAAGGCGAACGCATGGACGCGAATTCTTTATTTATGTAGTCTATAAAGTCCAGTTATCTTTACAGCTTATACATGATGACTATCGTCTTCGTTTTGGAATTGAGAGTAGCTACCGAATGAAAAACTAATGCCGAATTAAAACTACTATTAAAAATCCCACCATTCGCTTCCTATTTGTAGCTTTGGCATTTTTAATTATTAATATCTGGATTTATCTAGTCTGGCATTATCTCAGCCGTTTAAAAAGAAGTACTAGACAAGTTTTCTCTCATCTATTTACCCTCAAACAGATGCTTGAGTTTCTACGTCAAGCAGTAGACCGCAACTATGGGATAGCTTGCGAAGTTTGTTTACCGTCCGGCTGATTTTGGTTGGTCTTCGGGACTTATTTATAAGTTGAGCTTATACTTTATCCAAGGTAATCCGCTTTTTTACATTCCTCAAAAAACTATATCATACACTACTATTTTTTAGCGATCGCAGAACTTTTCGGTCTACTGATATTGGGCTATATGGACACAATTGGGTCAATTTTACAGAAAGTCACGATGAGTTAGTGACTGAATTATTGAGATTAAATCCTAATAAACGGAAGTACTACCAACAAGGAGAGAGGGCTATGAGGCTTATTCTATCTGCATCTTAGCCCTTTTTGTCCCCCCGTAAGGATAAAGAGTTACGTCATCAGCGCATTCAGCAGGACCATAAGCATTCATCATGGGAATATGAGAATAATAGTCGAACCACCAATCTTGGAGATTAGTCTCAAAAGCTTCGCCAGTTACTAATAACCAACGCAGTTTACAGAGGTGTGGGATCTGAGGCTGAGATCGCTCAACCTCTTCAAGCAACATTTTTAAGAGTGAGGGAACTATTTGGAGGACAGAGATTGCTTGACGCTCAATCTGTTCGAGCAGTTGGACTGGTTCGCGCACAATTTCATACTTAAAAACGTGTACTCTACCACCAATTAGCAGTAAAGTCAGGATTTGCCAAATAGAGATATCGAAGCTAATCGGTGCTGTCTGGGCGATCGCATCGGTTTCCTTGAGGTCAAGGTTAGCAATCATGGCATAGAGATGATTGAGTAACCCCAAGTGTTCAATGAGAACACCTTTGGGTTGTCCTGTTGAGCCTGAAGTATAAATCGCGTAGGCTAGGTTGTGAGGCTGACTCTGGCAAATCGGAGGTGTCTTTTGCTGTGGAGACAACAGGCGATCGTCATCAATATAAACAATCTGAGTTTGGTGTTTCGGCAATAGATCGGCTAATTTCCTTTGAGTAAGCAATACTGCTACTGAGGCATCTGCCAAGATATAAGCCAGTCGTTCTTGGGGATAAGTTGGCTCAAGGGGAACATAAACACCACCCGCTTTAAAAATTCCCAGGATTCCAACTACCATATCGAGCGATCGTTCAACGCACAATCCTACTAAAACTTCTGCACCAACACCAATTGTTTGCAAGTAATGGGCAAGTTGATTAGCTTGGAGATCGAGTTCTTGGTAAGTTAAATGCTGATTGTCAAAGACGACAGCAGTCGCTTCAGGGGTGCGCTGGACTTGTTGCTCGAAGAGTTGGTGAAAACAGTAATCCTTTGGGTACGGAGTAGCCGTATTATTCCACTCAACCAGCATCAAATGTAGTTCAGATGGTGTCAGTAAAGGCAATTCACCAATACCTTGAGCAGGGTTGACTACAATTGCTTCCAGTAAGGTTTGGAAATGTCCTGTCATCCGAGTAATGGTGTCTGCTGCAAATAAATCGGTGCTGTATTCCCAGGAACCAACTAGAGTTGTAGCAGTTTCTTCAAAGGTTAACGTCAAATCGAATAGGGCAGTGCTGACTTGAGGCTGTAAAGGTGTCAGAGTTAACCCAGGTAATTTTAAGGGGGCGATGGAAGTATTTTGGAGAACGAACATCACCTGAAATAGGGGAGTATGACTCAAGTTACGCTCAGGCTGTAGTGCTTCTACAACTTTTTCAAAAGGAATTTGTTGATGGGCATAAGCTTCTAAGGTAGTTTCTCGGACTTGCGCTAAAAGCTGGGTAAAACTCGGATTATTTTCTAAGTAAGTTCGCAGAACTATTGTGTTTACTAAGCAACCGATCAGATGCTGGGTTTCAGTGCGATCGCGATTAGCAATGGGGGAACCGATGGCAATATCTTCCTGTCCACTGTAGCGGTAGAGCAATACGGCAAATGCTGCTAGCAGCGTCATGAAGAGAGTTGTACCAGCATTCTGGCACAACTGTCGCAGTTGTTGAGTTAATGTTGGGTTTAGGCTAAAGGCTAGGGTTTGTCCTTGGTTAGTTTGGACTGGTGGACGCGGGCGATCGCTCGGTAATTGCAGCAGAGACGGTATGCCAGCAAGTTGCTGTTTCCAGTAATTTAATTGTTTTTCGAGAACATCACCCTGTAAATATTGCCGTTGCCAGAGAGCATAGTCTGCATACTGGATCGGTAACTCTGGCAAAATTGGCTCTATTCCTTGTCTGTAATCTTGGTAAAAGGTAAATAGTTCCTGAATAAAAATCCCAATTGACCAACCATCATTAATTATGTGATGTATTGTCGTCAAGATAATATAATCTATTGTTCCTAGCTGGAGAATCATGACTCGCAGCAGAGGTGCTTGGGCAAAATCGAAGGGATGTTGGGAATGTTCGGCAGCTAAACGGTTAACTTCAGCAGTTTGCTCCGATACCGAGTGATGACGCAGGTCGATGCGGGATAGGGTAATTGGTCGATGGGCATGAATAACTTGTTGGGGTTCGCCGTTTTCTGTAGTGAAGTTAGTCCGCAAGATTTCGTGGCGTTCAATGACGCTATTAATGCTTTGTTCAAGTGCTGCAATATCTAAGTGTCCCGATAGTTTGAGACTAAACAAACTGTTGTAGGCTGGATTAGCTGGTTCTAGTAAATTGAAAAACCACAATCGCTCCTGAGCAAAGGAAAGCAATAAGGTAGCTTCAGGCGATCGCTTTGGAATAGTTAGCGTTTTCGCGGGACTAACTAACTCTCCCCGCAGACGTTTTTCCAGCAAGGCTCGTTTTGCCGCAGAAAGTTGTGATTTTCGATTTGAGAAAGATTGTGGTGGAATTTCCATACTAGAATCGGTTGCGCCTAACTTTTCGTTTTTAATCAGGGAATGGGGAATAAAAGTGTACTGAGTTTTTTTCAAAAATCAAATATGAGTCTTAAAGAACCATATTTATTTCAATACGCTTGGGTTAAGACTAAAACTCTTTATCAAAGTCAAATTTTTAACGAACCACAGAGGAAACAGAGAGAAGAGAAAAAATGCTTAAACCAAGCGTATTGATATTTATTTATGAAAATAAATAAATTTAGTTGCTCTCAGACCCAATTATTCGAGCAGTTTTTTTTTCCTGTTCCCCGTTCCCTCTTCCCTCTTAACTAATGCTTCAGCCTCTTCTTCGGTTAATTCTTCAATTTCTTTTAATAGGATTTCTTCAACTATAATCGCTAAATCAGCAACAGTATTTGCTTCAAACAGTGCCCTTAAGGGAATTTCAATGTTGAATGTATCTTGAATCTGAGCAATAGCTTGGGTGGCTAGAAAAGAGTGTCCTCCAAGTTCAAAAAAGTTATCAGTAATGCCTACAGCCTCAACACCTAATACTGCGACAAAAATATCAGCGATCGCTTGTTCTGTATCTGTCTGTGGAGCAAGAAACTGTTGATTGCGTTGGTTTTGAGAATCTGGAAGTGGTAGTGCTTGGCGATCGATTTTGCCATTAGGCGTTAAGGGAAAGGCCGAAAGTTGCACAAAATCATTGGGAATCATGTACTCTGGTAACTTTGCTTTGAGAAATTGGCGCAGTTCTGATGTGGATACTGATAATAATTTCTTTCCAGAAAATTGCTCTAAATGCTGTTTCCTTTGAGATTTAGTTTCACGAGACTTGCGTATCGATCTGTTGGGATGAATGGCGTAGAGCATATAAACCTCAATATTACTATCGGATTGTTCGCCTTTAGAAATAATGTATTCATCCACAGAAACTTGATAATTATTTTGTTCTAATAGAGTAGTAATTTTTTGCAGATTCTCCAAGCCATCAACCTCGATCGCCAGTTGTTTAATTTTCGACCAATCCTGTTCCTCAATACCTTCAAGGACAAGATACTCGCTTTTCTCAACATCGATTTTGAGCAAATCAATTTGCTCTATTTTATACTCACAAATAATTGTGGAAAGGGTTTTTAACTGACACAGATAGGTTTCACTACGATATCGTTCTGCTAAAAATTCGTCGATTCCTTCTTGAGAGCGCACTCCTTGCCGTCCTGCTACGCCATTTTCGACCTGGTGGACAATCATTGCTTTTGCAGCTCGTTTATCTTTTTCTGGTTCGGCAAAACGCCCAGATATTCCCGACATTTCTGGGTAGAACGTAAATTTAACCGTTTCTTGTTGATGAGAAAGACCATATTCAAGCAGTTTGACTTGAGGGCTGTATTGACTCAAGTTTGCTTGCAAAATATTAAATGTGGGCGGAATCGGTTCAAAAGCATAAACTGTGGTATTGGAAAAATTCTGCTGCACAAATAATGTAAATAAACCAATATTTGCACCCACATCAAAAACACAATCACCATCATTAAGGGTGATGCCATGCTTCAGATAGATTTGATTTTCAAAGATTTCGGCGTAAAGCGCATTGGTTTGGTGAGCGCTCAAATGGTTGATTGTCATCCCGTTAGGAAGTTTGAGCAGTTTTTGGCGATCGCTATGCGGTTGCTGATGGGAAATAAAATAAGCCACCAATCGCTGTTGCTCGCAAGCGGCTGTCGTGGCTGTATCTTCACGAACAATGACGCAACTCTCACGGATCTGAGGATGCTGGTTGAGCATCATTTCGATTTCACCAAGTTCGATGCGGAAGCCGCGAACTTTAACTTGATTATCAATGCGCCCCAGAAACTCGATGCTGCCATCGGGTAAATACTGCGCTAAATCGCCAGTTTTGTAAATCCGCGCTTTTGGCTCGGTGCTAAAGGGATTAGGAATAAACTTGGCTTGGGTAATATCAGTCCGATGAAGATAGCCGCGTGCAAGTCCAGCACCACCAATATGTAATTCCCCAGGGACTCCAATAGGAACAGGCTGAAGATAGCGATCGAGAATGTAAATTTGGGTATTAGCGATCGCCTGACCGATGGGAATTTTGCGATCGCTAACATTAATTACATGGGTAGTTGACCAGATGGTAGCTTCGGTGGGGCCATACATATTGTAAATTTTCCCTGGTATTGCTTCTTTAAGTTGCTGCGCTAAGGATGGGGACAAACTCTCTCCCCCCACCATTAAGGCTTGCAGCGACCTGAGTGGATGTAAACTATGGGTTGTCATCAGCATTCGTAGCCAGGAGGGAGTGCATTGCAGATGAGATACCGGATATTTCTGCAATTGAGCTAGTACAGAATGCTCTGGATCGTGGTTACTTGTCCCTAAATTGCTACGCTCTTTCACTTCTTTGAGGTAATTGAGACTAGACAGAGTAGAATCAACATCCATGCCAAAATCAATCAAACACGCTACTTCATCCACTCCAATTGTCTGCAAACACTCAATCAGATTTAGGCATTTTTCTGGCGTTCCTAACAACCCACTAGTTTCAAAGTAACGGTTAAATGCAAATGAGAGTAAAGCTTCGCGATCGCCCTCATTCCAGGATTTAACTTGAGCAGCTAAATCCGTCCCGTCCCACATTTTAAGTACTAAATCCATCGAGCTATTAAGATAGTTGCACAAAGGGCGACGGACTTGTTCGCGCACGGTTTCTAAATCTTCACCAATGAAGGTGTGTAGCATCAGAGTAATATGACCCGTACCTGCATAGCCTTGCTCTTGCCAGACTTGGCGATAAAGTTTGATTTTCGCTGCCAACTCCTCAAGACTCTGCCCCAATAGATGGGTGAGAACGTTTGCACCTAGTTCTCCCGCCAAACGGAAAGTTTCTGGATTACCCGCCGCAGTTACCCAAACAGGAAGTTCGGGTTGCACGGGTCGCGGAAAGGTTTGGACATCTATTGTCTGACCTGTGCCATCTAAAAGCGTGATCGCTTCTCCTCGCCAGAGTTGCCGCACTGTGGCGATTCCTTGTGCCATAATTGTTTTGCGTTCGGCGTAGTGATCGGGAGCTAGCACAAAATCATTGGGTTGCCAGCCGCTAGCAAAAGAAATGCCTACCCGTCCATTGGATAAGTTATCAACTAATGCCCATTCTTCAGCAATACGCAGTTCTGAATGTAGGGGCAAAACGACACTACCAGCCCGAATCTGAACTTGTTCCGTAATTGTGGCGATCGCCGCAGCAGCAACAGCAGGGTTAGGATAAATACCTCCAAAGGCATGAAAATGACGTTCTGGTATCCAAACCGCAGTAAATCCATTGCGATCGGCAAACTTTGCTCCTTCAATAAGTAGTTTGTACTGTTTCTTTGCTGTCACCTTCTGATTATCGCTGGCAAAATAGAACAAACTAAATTCCAACGGCTTGGTATTGGGTTTTGTCAGAGAAGATATTTTTGTAGGAGATAGATTTTTGGGATCGTCCTGCAAAATCACCTGAAAGCCACGAGCGAGAGTCCAGAATATTTCTAGAATCGAAATATCAAAGGAAATCGTCGTCAGGGCTAGCCATACGCCACCATTTCCCACAATTCGTTCGTCCATACCAACAAAGAAATTTGCCACTTGGCGATGTTCGACCATCACCCCTTTTGCTTGACCTGTAGAGCCGGAAGTATAAATAACATAAGCTAAATGATGGGATTTGACCTCTGTTTGCGGATTTTCCAGTTTTAGCGGTAATTGTCTGATATCTGCGTCTAGAGTAATAATTTGCGCTGAAATAACTGGCAAAATTACTAATAATCGTTGCTGAGTGAGTAAAACCGATATATTGGCATCCGAGAGCATATATGCCAATCGCTCTTGAGGATAGGTTGGATCTAGGGGTACGTAAGCTCCTCCCGCTTTCAGAATCCCCAGTAGACCGACCGCCATTTCTAGGGATCGCTCAACACAAATTCCCACTAATGTCTCTGGTTGAACGCCAAGACTTTGCAAGTAATGAGCTAATTGATTTGACTTTTCGTTTAAGGCTCGATAAGTTAAGGTTTGGTTACCAAATATCACAGCGATCGCCTCTGGTGTCCGCTCAACCTGTTGCTCAAACCACTGATGAATGCATAAATGTTGTGGATAGTCAATACTTGTCTGGTTCCAATCCACCAATAATTGTTGCTGTTCTATGTTAGTGAGCAGTGGTAGTGTCGCGCTCGGACTGTCAGGATTAGTAACAATTCCCTCAAGTAATGTCTGCAAATGTCCCATCATTCGCTCAATTCTATCTGCATTGAAGAGGTCAGCATTGTACTTGAACACCGTATAAACCGCTTCGCTTGTTTCTACAGCTTCCAGCGTGAGATCGAACTGACCTTCTTGCTGAGGCATTTCCAAGGGTGCTAATTGTAAGTTGTGCCAGGTAATTGGTTCTTGAACGGCTTTTGGTGACAATAGCGCTTCCATAACTGGCGATTGCCGAAAGTTCTGCAAGATAAAAGCCACTTGAAATATAGGGTGATAGCTAGGATTGGGTTGAACTTGCAGTTCTTCTACCAGCAGAGGGAAAGGATAACCCTGATTGGCAAACATTTCTAAAACAGTGCGGCGGTTTTGAGCAAGAAGTTCTCTACAGGTGGGATTGCCTACCAATTTCCCCCGCAACACCACTTGATCGATAAAATTACCAATAACGGCTGTAAACTGCGACTGGCTGCGACCTGCGGCTAACGGCGATCCAATTAAGATATCATCCTGACCAGTGTAGCGATATAGCAAAATTTGAAAAGCCGTCAGCAGCACTACATAAAGGGTTGTGCGTTCGGTTGTCGCCAGAGTCTTGAGTTTGGCAACCAAGGAATTTGGTAATTGGCAAAACTGAGAAGCACCGTTGTAGGTTTGAAAACTGGGGCGCGGACGATCTGCTGGTAATTGTAGTATAGGCAGTTGTCCTGCAAGCTGTTGTTGCCAGTAACTACGAAGTTTTTCCCCTTGTGGACTTATTAATAAGTTTTGCTGCCACTGTACGTAGTCTTGATAAGTGCGATCCACTGGCAGCAAACTCGGTGTTCGTCCAGTGCTGATCGCAGCGTACAAAGATAACAATTCGTTCACCACAAGCTCAATTGACCATCCGTCACCTGCAATGTGGTGAATTGTCACTAATAAAATATGTTTTTCTTCGTTTTGAGTGAAGACTCGAACGCGCATGGGGGAATTTTGTTCGAGATTAAAAGGTGTTTTATACTGTTCAATTACGTTGTCGTGCAACTCTGATTCTTGCCAACTTGAGGCATCAATCCATTGAAAGTCAGCCTTGAAGGTTTGATGCACCCACTGAACTGGCCCTGATTCTCGTTGAGGGAAAGTACTTCTTAAATTTGGATGGCGATCGCATAATATTTGACAAGCTTCATACCAGCTATCAATCTGTAACGGGGAATAAATTCGACAAGCAAAAGCCATGTGATAGGCTGCACTGTCAGGGTTGAGTTGCCACAAAAACCATAAGCCTTTTTGTCCATAAGAAAGGGGATGAACATCAAAAATATCGGGGCAATTGTGGAGTAATTTTATAATTTCAACTTTTCGCTGTTTGAGACTTTCAATAATGGTGGAATTTAAGGTTGCTTTTGAACCACCAATCCGCAGATTTCCATCTTCTTTGAGTGAAAGCTGGATACCTTTGAGCGAGAGACTTTGTACGAAGCTTACTAATTCCATTGGAGTTAATTTTAATTAAAAAAGGAGTCAAGAGTCAGAATGAATACCAATTTTAAAAATGATTGCTACAAATGTAGGTTGGCTTGAGGAACGAAATCCGACACTACTAGACTTGTATATGTTGGGTTGAACAAAGTGAAACCCAACCTACCCATCTGTCGCGTTCATAATTTTCCTTCTTTGCGCGGCAGTCGCTCATGGGGGAAACCCCCTACAGCCCTTCTCCTAAAGGAGACGCTGTTCGCGAACGGGCATCCTACGGCAGACGCTAGCCTCTTCCCCTTGGGAGAAGACCGCGCTGCCTTGTCTTTGCACCTTGACGTGAGCCTAAAAATTATTTCGGTAATCATCTAGCAGTAAGTGAGTAATATGTTTTTAATTCCGCTTTGCGTTCCTAGATTTCTAGCTCAATCCAATCATCATCTTTTTCCTTGAACTTGATTGTTTCTTCATTAATAGTATTAGTATATTTTTGGAAATTCTCTGATAACTGTTCATTGACGAGCGTACTTAATTCTGAAAGCGTAATTCCCTCCATCAATTTAACCATTGGAATGTCAACCTCTAAATCTCTCTGAACTTGGTTGCGTAACTCTAACATCATCAAAGAATCAAGACCCATCGTATCTAGCGGCTGCTCAATGTTAATGGTAGTTATTTGAGTCGATAAATTTAATTGCAACACCTGTGCTAATTCTTGCTGGAAATAAGCTGTTAAAATTTCTTGGCGATCGCTCGCTAACTCGACTTCGCTTAAGCATTGCCAAATCTCGGTTCGCCGCTCTGAAGTTTGCGGTTGGGGTTGTGCCTGAGTTTCAATGTCCCCAAACAACAATCCTCGTCCTTTGGTTTCATAGAGTTGCTTAAATCGCTGCCATTCCATGTCTGCAACAACGGTTTGCACGTTAGTTGTTCCCATGAGGTAATCTAGAGCAGTGATCGCCATTTCTGGTGATAACGCTCTGACACCATTTTGAGCTAGCCAAGCTTGACCCTCTTCGGAAGCAGCCATACCATAACGGCTCCAAGGCCCCCAATTGATACTCAGAGCAGGTAATCCCTGGCTGTGCCGATAATGGGCTAGTCCATCGAGGAAATGATTAGCGGCGGCATAGTGGGCAAGTCCATTAGATCCCCAAACTGCGGCAATTGAGGAGAAACTGACAAAGAACTCCAGGGGTATTTCCTTGGTTAACTCATGCAGTACCCAACCGCCCATCACCTTGGGGTGAAAAACAGCATCTAACTGACTGGGCTGCATTGATTCAATGGGTTGGATATCAATTATACCTGCCGCATGAACTATACCCCGCAAAGGATGTGGGCTACTTTGAATTTCGGCGATTAATTTCCTCATAGCTGGGGCATCTGCTACGTCAACGGTTGCGATTCGCACCTCTAAACCAGCTTCCTGCAAACGGGCGATCGCTGCTTGGGCTTCAGCAGAGGGTGTGTGCCGTCCTGTTAATACCAAATGCTTTGCGCCTGATTCAGCCATCCACCCTGCTACTGATAGTCCCAAAGCTCCTAGACCACCGGAAATGAGGTAACTATTCTCTGCTTGGAAGGATTGGCGTTGCGTTCGTGTCATGGGTTGTTTGACTAAACGCGATCGCCAAACCTGTCCACCTCGTAAGGCTAAATGGTCTTCCCCTTGGGAATCAACCAGTTGACTCAGGAGTTGTTGGGCTTCGAGTTCTGGGGTGGGAGCATAAGTATCGAGGTCGATTAAACCACCCCAAAGTTGAGGATGCTCTAGCCCAACCACACGAGCAAATCCCCACAAAGGAACCTGTGGCAGCGACCTTTGGTCGAGGGAACCCCGTTCCCCATTCCCTATTCCCTTTATTAAAGCTTGCGTTCCCCTAGTGGCAATCCAAAGCCGTGGTAATGTGGATTGAGTTGGCTGGAGGAGCGATCGCACCAACAATAACAGACTAGTACAGCCCTGAGTTGCAGTTTGGGCTAGTGCATCTAAACCCAAGGAATCTAAACTCCAAAGATGGACAATATATTCGGGGTTATTTGGAGCAATTACTTCTTGATATAAACGGTCAAAATCTTCTAAAACCGAGGGAGCGATCGCGTAAATATCAGTTCCTAATTGCTGATAACTATCTCCAGCAAAGACAATCGTGCAGGTATTACCTTGCTTTTGTAACTCAGTTGCCAGTTGTTGACCAAGACCACTGCCATCAGCCAAGATTAACCAATGACCAACCTGCGGTTGAGGAAATAGGGTTGCCGTCTCAACATCTTCCCTGTTCCCTGTTCCCCGTTCCCTGTTCCCTTTAACGCCCAAATCTCGCCAAGGTTGCCACTCTAATTGATACAGCCAATCTTGAATTTCTGTTTTACCTTGCTCTTGCAGGATGCGAAGCAGTGTCCGGCGGTTCGTTCGTTTACCAGACGAACCCTCTACCCGCACGATAACAGTGCCATCTTCGTCCAGCGAGTAACCATTTTGGGTGATTACTTGCTGATTCATCCCAGCTACTTTATCCAGTTGCGTGTAGCTCCACAAACGTTGAGAATTCGCTGGACGGCGATAAAGTTCTGCTCGCTTAAATCCAATCGGTAGATAGATATCATCTTCACCAATATTGTAGGAAAGTACAGCATTGATAGTATGGGCGCTGGCATCCATTAGCACTGGATGGATAATATATTGGTTTGCTTCGTCTGCCAGTTGGGGCGGTAATTGTAAAGAACAAAGAGAGGCGTTTTGGTCAGCGTCTAACCAAAATGCTTGCACAGCGTGGAAGTCTAAGCCATAGTTGAACCCGATCGCATCAAGTCGTTGATAATTACTCTCAATGCTGTTGCCTGTAGTATATTGCTGCTGTAAAAGTGCTATATCGATAACTTCAGGTGGCTTTGCCTGTTCGGGTTTCGATAATTTGCCAGAAGCATGGAGATTCCAGGCAATTCCTGTTTGCAGGTCATCTGACTCGGCAGTATCCAAGCGAGTACTGAGAATTTCAAAACGGTAAACATTGGCTGTTTCTGCTCTGAAAATTGTCTGAACTGTCCGCACTTCATCTTCTTGGAAAATCAAAGCCTGATGAATGGTAACATCTTCAATAATTAAATGATCGCATTTGAGAACATTAACACCAGCAGCAAAAATAATTTCTGCATAAGCCACTCCTGGTAGTACAATCCTGCCGAAAACGCGATGATGATGCAGATAACTAGGATTTTTGGCACTGAGTTGGGATTCAAAACAAACAATTTGAGTGGAACTTGCTAATCGCAATCTTTGACCCAACAAAGGATGATGAAGTGGGGGTTGGCTGGGTTTAAACTCTGGTGTTTTCTTTTGTAAGGCAGTGCTGACTTTGGTTTCATCTACCCAATAAGGTTCTCGTTGAAATGGGTATGTGGGTAAAACTACTTTTTTTCTAGGATAAGGGCGCTCAAACTCCTGCCAATCAACTTTTACACCTTGAGTATAAAGCTGACCTAAACTCTGGAGCATCTGGGGTAAATCTGGTTGACTAAACCGTAAGGAAGGCAGCCAAGCGATCGCACTTTCCGGTAAGCTCTGCCGCCCCATACCAATTAAAATTGGGCTTGGGCCAATCTCTAGGCAATGGGTAACTCCTTGTTGTGCTAAGGTCTGGAGACTTTCAATAAACCGAACTGGTTGTTGGATATGATTAACCCAATGTTGGGCAGTAGCTAACACTTCATTTTCTACTCGTCCGCTAACGTTAGAAATCAAAGTTAGCTGAGGCGGTTGATAATTCACCTGCTTTGCTACTTGGGCAAACGCTGCTTGCATCGGTGCCATCATCGGCGAGTGGAAGGCGTGGGACACGAGCAGAGGTTTGCAGACTATGCCGTTGGCTTCTAGGGTTTGCGCGATCGCTTTGATGGCCTCTGTCTCACCAGAAATTACCACATTTTGCGGGCTGTTTACCGCCGCAATAGCGACGCGATCGCTGTATGGATCTAAAAACGGTCGAATCTGTGGCTCTGAAGCCAAAACTGCCACCATTTCGCCACCAGATACAGCTTGCATCAACCGTCCCCGTGCGGCAATTAACTTAAGTCCCTCTTCTAAACTAAAAACTCCCGCAATACAAGCGGCTACATACTCCCCAACACTATGCCCCAAAACCACATCTGGCTGAATTCCCCAGGATTGCCAGAGTTGAGCTAAAGCATATTCTAGAGCAAACAGGGCAGGTTGGGTATAAGCTGTTTGTTGCAGTAATCCTGCCGCCTTTTCTTTCTCTGTTGTTGGGTATAAAATCTCCAACAAGGGAATTTCTAACTCAGTGTGTAAAATCGCCTCACATTCCTGTAGTGCTTGGCGAAAATTAGGTTCAGTTTGATATAAGGTCTTTCCCATATCTACATACTGAGAACCTTGACCTGTAAACAAAAATGCGATTTTAGGAGTCCGGCGCTGGTTAGGCAGGTAGCCTCGGAAAATCCCTCCAAGCTCTTCCCTATTCCCTATTCCCTGTTCCCTGTTCCCTTCAACACCAATATGAGCCAATTTTTCCCCTAATTCGCTGGTAGAGGTGACAGAGATCGCCACACGATGGTCAAATTGTCCACGTCCGGTGTTGACACTAAAGCAAATATCTGCTATTAGAATTTGTGGGTGACGCAATAAATAATCTTGATATTGCTGGGATAAATCCTGTAATGCCCGTTCGCTTTGGGCAGATAAGGTAAATAGATGCATGGGGCGTTCGCCGATGGCATCTTCTGGCATCACAACAGGCGCTTCAGCCAAAATGATATGAGCATTAGTGCCGCTAAAGCCAAAGGAACTCACCCCAGCGATGCGACTGTCAGTTGCAGGTTGCCAAGGCATCAGTTGTGTAGGAATCTTGATGGGTAATGATTCCCAATCTATATATGGATTCAGTTGCCGCAGATGCAGGTGAGGCGCAATTTGCTGATGTTGTAACTGCAAGACAACTTTTATTAAACCAGCAATTCCCGCCGCCGCTTCCAGATGTCCCAGGTTGGTTTTCACAGAACCGACAACTAAAGGTTGCGTTTGGGCATGACTGGCTGCAAACACAGCACCTAAAGCTCCTATTTCGATGGGATCGCCTAATGTGGTGCCAGTACCATGAGCTTCGATATAGCTAATATCAGTTGGTGTTAGTTGGGCATTCTCCAAAGCTTGACGGATGACTGCTTGCTGGGATGGCCCGCTAGGAACCGTTAACCCGCTAGTGCGCCCATCCTGATTGATGGCAGAACCACGAATCACAGCCAAAATGCGATCGCCATCGGCAACTGCATCGCTCAATCGCTTGAGTATCACCATACCGCACCCTTCAGAGCGGACAAAGCCGTTGGCAGCAGCGTCAAAGGTCTTACAGCGACCGTCCACAGAGAGCATTCGCGCCTTGGAGAAGCTAATGGAGACTTCAGGCGAAAAAATGCGGTTCACTCCCCCGGCTATTGCCAGATTGCTCTCGTGATCGCGCAGACTTTTACAAGCCAAATGTACAGTCACTAAGGAGGAGGAACAGGCTGTATCAACAGATAAGCAAGGGCCTGTCAACCCCAAAATATAGGCAAGACGACCCGATGCGATACTATGAGCGTTACCCGTACTGATGTAGGCATCCATTTCTGCCAAATCGAGTTTGCTAAGACGACGGGTATAGTCATCATTACAAATACCGAGAAATACACCAGTTTTAGTTTTTGCTAACTGTTGCGGATTTACAGTGGCATTTTCCAGTGCTTCCCAACTGACTTCTAAAAGCAATCGCTGTTGAGGATCGAGGGCGATCGCTTCTCTGGGAGAAATCCCAAAAAAGTGGGGATCGAATTCCTTTAAATTGCCCACAAATCCCCCATAACGGGCGTACATTTTCCCTGGAGTATCCGGGTTAGGGTCATAATACTCATCAAGATGCCAGCGATCGCTCGGCACTTCGGTAATGGCATCAACCTCTTGGCATAAAAGCTCCCAAAAGGCATCGGGACTATCCGCACCACCGGGAAATCGGCAACCCATTCCAATGATAGCGATCGGCTCATTTTTAGTTGTTACTAAGATAGTCGGAGTGGATGGGACTTGTTGAGGAATTGCCTTTCGCTCCTCCGGTACTGGTAAAACTTGATGTGTGCTATTTCCCTGTTCCCTATTCCCTATTCCCTGTTCCCTGTCATTTATGACTAAGGCGGCAAGATAATCCACCAACTCGCCCACAGTGGGGTAGTCAAAGGCAGCCGTTGAGGGGATGGATACTCCCAAACTCGCCTGCAAGCGATTTCTCAGTTCCACAGAGGTCAGAGAATCCATACCCAGTTCAAAAAAGCCTTGCTCTAGGGCAATCGCCTGCCCTGACTCCAGACCTAGCACCTGAGCAACTTGGGTTTGGACATGATTCACCAGTAGTTCTCGCCGTTGGCTGTTCGCAACCGCAGCCAATTTCTGGAGGAAGTCACCTTCAACAGGGCGAGTACTAAGTTCAGCAGCCTCTTGCCAATCCTGATAAAAGGGACGGGACAACCACCGTCGCAGTTCTGAAGACCATTGCAACGGTGCAGCCCCAACATTTACTGCGGCTGTTGACATCAAGTGTTCCAGAATTTCCAGCACTTGCTCTGGAGCGATCGCCCCTAATCCCCGATTTTGTCCGCGAATATCGGCTTGTTGTTTAGCCGCAGCCCCAACTTGGGAGACAGCACCCCAGTTGATGCTCAAGCCAGTTAGCCCCAAAGTGCGGCGATAATGTACCAAGGCATCCAAAAACGCATTCGCAGCCGCATGATTGCCTTGACCAGGAGAGCCAAACAAAGCAGCTATGGATGAAAACAGTACAAAGAAGTCAAGTTTGTGAGTTTGGGTCAATTGATGTAAATTCCAGGCTCCTTGCACCTTGGGAGCCATCACAGGGGCAAATCGCTGCCAATTTTGCTGCAACAGTACCCCGTCATCCAGAACGCCAACGGCATGAATTATGCCTTTGAGCGGGAAGAGAGAGCGATCGATATCGGCAATCACATTGGATATGGCCTCAAAGTCAGTCACATCGGCTGAGGCGATGGTCACGGTAGCCCCCGCATCTACTAATGCGGCAATCTGGGCTTGAGCCTCTGCTTCAGGGCTACTGCGGCTCACCAAAACTAAGTGTTTAGCTCCCTGTTCTACCATCCACCGCGCCACTAGCAATCCTAAGCCTCCCAGTCCCCCAGTAATCAAGTAAGTTCCCTGGGCTGAGAAAGAAAAAAGAGTTCTCTGTTCCCTGTTCCCCGTTCCCTGTTCCCTTTCATTGGGAGCAAACTGGCTACGGGCTAATCGTGCCACATAACGCTTGCCTTCTCGAAACGCCACCTGATCTTCTGCGGTGCGATCGCAAATTTCTGCCCAAAGTGCTGCTGTTTGCACTTCTACATCTGCATTGGGATCGAGATCGATACGAGTACATTCTAATTCTGGATGTTCTAGAGTAATCACCTTACCCAAACCCCAAACAGCAGATTGGGCAATAGATGACATCAAAGGAGCATTTCCCGGTACTGGTTGGGTTCCTTGGGTGACAATCCACAGTCGGGGCAGTGTAGATAACCCTACTTTCAGTAAACCTTGAACTAAATGCAGAGTCGTCCCACATCCGATTTGTGAGGCTGCTGCTAGGGTTTCTGCATTCTCTAAACTCCAGCACTGGATTACACCTTGTAAGGGAGCCTGCGCCGCAACTTGGGCAATGAGTTCAACAAAAGCTTTCGGGTCGGTGGGGTCGATCGCCATATCATCCAGTTCGCATGGCTGCAATACTGATTTGGGAACGACTAACTTACAAATGTCTCCCGCATCTCGACAGCGTTGAACTATCTGCTGACCGATACCAGTGCGATCGCCCAGGACAATCCAACTTTTGGGGGTGGATTGAGCAACCGCAACTGCGCTAGATCGCCCAACAATCAAACTCTGCTGGGAAAGGGCATTTTCTGGAGAGCGATCGCCTGGAAAAGTCACCACTTGCTCAAATCCATTTTCTCTGAGCAATTGCACCCACTGAACCTGACTGACCAAGGGATAATCCGGTCGAATGTCACGATCCTGAAACTTCCACCAACCTTCCAGCAAGCCGAAAGTCAGGTCTAGCCACCGTTGGCGTGCAGTACCCTCTAACAGCAGCAGCAGTCCCCCGGTCGCTAGTAACTGCCGGACGTGCTGCAAAGTTTGGTGCAGGTTGCTTGTGGCGTGGAAGACATTTACCGCAATCACAACATCAAATTGATGGGGTGCAAACCCTTGGGATGCAGGATCGCGTTCAATATCTAAAGTTTGATAGCGCACAAAGGGGTAGCCTCGGAACTTCTCCTTCGCCTGACTCAGAAATATAGCTCCCAAGTCAGTAAAGACGTATTCTGTTTGCTTGGGATGAAGTTGAGGCAAGAGGTAACTAGTGGTTCCCCCAGTACCAGCCCCAATTTCTAGCAATCTCACCCCTCGATCGCTGGGTAGTGCTGCCAAGGCGTGAGCGATCGCTTTCTCAACGAGGGTATTCGCTACTGTTGCACCAGGGGCATCTTGATAAAGGTGAGTGGCTGAAGCTAAGTCACCATTGGGAAAAATTAATTGTAGGGGGTCGCAAGCACCCCGCAGCACAGCGCTCAATTGCTCGCCGCATCGAGTCAACAGCGCTAATTCCACTTCTCCATCGGCATAGCTGATTTCCTCTGGCGTTTCCCAAACTGGACATTGCCGGACTTGCCAGCGATCGCCACTGTCTTGCAAAATATTTTCCTCTGCTAAGATTTGCAAGAGCCGATGGAAAAGTCGCTGTTGTTGAGGTATAATTCCAAGATGTTGGATGAGCGCCGCTTCTGAAATCACATCCCCAAGCTGGAACTGCCACCCCAAAGTTTGTAGAGCTTGCCAAATATACCTGACGCTGAGACTTTCTAACTGGTGTAAAAACTGCCCATAAGGTTCGAGATTGACCTGAGCAATTAGATTTAACAAATCTGGAGTGAGTTTCTCAGCAATTTCTCCAGGCGTTGCCAAAAATTCTGGTGCTAATGGCTGCCCAAACCGAGCTTGCAGCCGCCATTCCACCTCATAAAGCCAGTTAGCTATGGGTTGGGTATCGCTCTTGCCCACAGCCAGGGTAGTAGCTCGCCTAGATCGCAATCCTTCTAATGTGGCAAAAACCGTGCCATCAGAGTCTAGAAGTACCAAATTTGCTTTCAGGGTTGCGTTAGTCCGGTCGGCATTTTCTGGGATTAGTTTTTGGCTGTAGCACAAACAGCGATCGCTCGGACTGCGGTAAAAGCGGAATCGATCTACCCCAAACGGCAAATAGGTTTCGCGCTCAACCTCTTGAAACAAGGCAGCACTAAAGCCACCTACCTGAACGCAACCATCGAGTAAAATCGGATGAATCGTATAGGGAATGCTTTCGCCCATCCACTCCTGGGGTAATTGGTAGGAATAGAGAACATCACTGTCTCCATAGTGAATTTGTTGCAAGGCTCTCAAAGGCGAATCGATGTCAATGCCCAGAGATTCTAAAAGCTGATAAAAGTCCTCAGCCAATAGTTCTGTAGACAGTTCCCCTTGAATCGCTGCAATGTCAACCGGGTGAGGATATTGGGGTTGGGTATCGATGGAAACTTTACCCGATACGTGTAAAGTTTCCATCGGTTTAGCTGCTTCGCCAACCTTGGTTAAACTAAAAATTTTAAAAGATGCGGCAGTGGTTGTTTCTAGTGTTACGACTAGCTGGAGTGCTTTGTTTTCCCTTGCTGGTAAGATTAATGGTTGCTGCACCAGCACATCTTCTAAAACTAACGCCGATGTACCGAAAATAGCTATGCCTGCAAAGAGAGCCATCTCAAAAAAACTGGCTGCTGGTAAAATTACCTGGTCATAAACTCGATGGTACTGAATGTAGGATGGGCGATCGCTGCTAATTTCCGATTCAAACCGGATTTCTTGAGAACCCGCTAAATGCACCTGCCGTCCTAGCAATGGATGACCAGTAATTGAGGTTGATGCGGCGATCGGGCTGTCAGCCGTATCGCCTTGACGTTCAATCCAATAGCGTTGTCTTTGAAAGGGATAAGTGGGCAAAGTGACTTTGTGGCGGGCATAGTCTTGCTCAAAGCCAGACCAATCAATTGTTACCCCTCGGACATACAACTGTGCCAAATTTGCCAACAGTTGCTGCCATTCATCTTGTCCTGGCTGTAAACTAGCCAGCGATAGCACTTCGCTTTCAGGAAGGCTAACTCCCATTTCCGACAACATTGGCTGTGTCCCAATTTCCAGAAAAACTTTGTAGCCTTCTGTCTGGAGTGTCTGTATGCTTTGAACAAACGTTTCCGTTTGGTACAGGTGGTTAACCCAATATTGGCCACAGGCGATGTCTGCATTCACAATTTGACCAGTAACGTTACTGACAATGGGTAATTTTGGTGAATGGTAGGCGATCGCCTCTGCTATGGCTACAAATTCTTCAGATAATTGACTACGGGCAACAATCAGCCTCAGTCCATCTTCTAAACTGAAAACTCCTGCCAAACAAGCAGCAACATATTCACCAATACCATCTCCCATGAGAATACTTGGCTTGACACCCCAAGATTGCCACATTTGTGCTAAGGCAAACTCAAAAGCAAATATTGCCACTTCGCTATCACCCGTTTCCTGTCTGCCTGTGGATGGGTAAAGTATCTCTAGCAGATTTTTATTCCCCAAGGAATGTAAGATAGTCGCGCACCTATCTATCGCTTGGCGGAATGTGGGCTGAGTTTGATAGAGTTGCTGACCTATACCGATGGATTGCGATCCTTGTCCGGTAAATAGAAAAGCTACTTTGGGTGATGTTGTACTACTTTGTCCAGAGTAAACACCTGAAACTTGTTCTTGAGCTATCAATTGCCCTAGTTTTTGCCTCAGTTCGTTTGAGGAACTGGTTACAACAGCTAAACGGTGCTTAAAATGCGATCGCCCAGTATTAGCACTAAAACAAACATCAGCTAACTCTAATTCTGGCGAATTTTCCAGGTAAGCTCGATACGCTAAAGCCAACTGCAATAAAGCCGTTTCACTCTTTGCTGACAAACCCAAAAGATGGAAGGGACGCTCAGGAAGATTTTCATTTTGAATTTTGAATTTTAAATTTTGAATTCCTATTGGTGCTTCTTCCAGCACCACATGGGCATTTGTGCCACTGAAGCCGAAGGAACTAACCCCTGCTATTCTTGGCGTATTGCCACGCAACCAGTCCTTTGTCTGTGTGGGAATCACCACAGGTAAATCTGCCCAGTTGATGTGTGGGTTGGGTTGATGGAAATGTAGGTGGGGGGCGATCGCTTGGTGTTGCAACTGCAAGACAATCTTGATTAATCCAGCGATACCTGCGGCAAATTCTGCGTGTCCAATGTTAGTTTTGACTGAGCCTAAATTCAGGGGTTGGCTTGGGGAATGACTAGAGCCAAAAACAGCACCTAATGCCCCCACTTCAATGGGATCTCCTAAAGAAGTACCTGTGCCGTGAGCCTCAATGTAGCTCACTTGTGCAGGTTCAACGCCACCATTTTTTAACGCCTGACGAATGACTGCTTCTTGAGAGGGGCCATTAGGTACGGTGAGTCCCCCACTTGGCCCATCTTGGTTAACCGCAGAACCCCGAATTAAAGCGAGGATGCGATCGCCATCACGCTGGGCATCAGATAGCCGCTTCAGGGCAATCATCCCACAGCCTTCAGACCGGACGTAACCATTAGCCTGAGCATCAAATGTTTTACAGCGACCGTCAGGGGCAAGCATCCCCGCTTGGGAAAAAATGATACTCGTGGCTGGAGATAGCATGAGATTTACACCCCCCGCCAAGGCGAGATGGCACTCCTGCAAACGTAAACTTTGGCAAGCTAAATGAACAGCGACCAATGAAGAGGAACAGGATGTGTCTACAGCTAAACTGGGGCCTGTTAAACCCAACACATAGGAAATCCGACCTGCCGCCACACTGAGGGCATTGCCAGTACCTATATAGGCATCTGAAACGCCGGCTTGCTCTAAGTGCCGAGCGTAATCATTGGCTCCAATCCCCACAAAAACGCCCGTCAGACTGTTAAATAATTTTTGGGGAACAATGTGAGCCTGTTCCAAG
This sequence comes from Nostoc sp. C052, assembly GCF_013393905.1. GTDB lineage: Bacteria > Cyanobacteriota > Cyanobacteriia > Cyanobacteriales > Nostocaceae > Nostoc. The sequence continues at coordinate 18,772 of NZ_CP040275.1, read as the reverse complement.
GCTTCCCAGCTAACTTCGAGTAACAAGCGTTGCTGGGGGTCTAAGTAGGTGGCTTCACGAGGGGAAAGACCAAAGAATTGGGGGTCAAAACTGCCAATCTCGTCCTCCAGAAAACCACCATCGGCAACGGAAATTTTCCCAGGTGTTTGCGGCTTGGGGTCGTAGTAATTGTCAATACACCAACGCGATCGCGGTACTTTGGTAATAGCATCAGTGCCATTGTGTAGCATCTGCCAAAAAGACTCAGGATCTTTAACACCGCCGGGAAATCGACAACCCATACCGATGATGGCGATCGGTTCAGCCTTGGCATACTCTAGGGCATCTAGCTTGGTTTGGAGTTGTTCTAGTGCTAGTAATGCTCGTTTTGTGGGAGAGAGAGGTGGTTCTTGATTTGTGGCCATCTTAAAAATATCTAAAGGGAATGGGGAATGGGGAACGGGGAAGAGGGAATATGCACTGACCCACCAAACCAAAATCGAAGATTTCGAGCTGTTCGTTGAGGTGGGGTTTGAATCGCTACCTCAACGAAACCTTCTGCCTTCTGCCTCCTGCCTTCTGCCTTCTTCAAGGTCTTCTAGCTTTTTCAGCAGCAGTGCTTCAGCTTCATCTTCCGAAGCTGCTAATATCTGTTGCCTCTGAACTGCTACAGCATCCACCTCCTTTGACAGTTCTACTGGCTGAAGCGGAATCACGTTTTCCGCCAGATAATCAAGCAGTGCTGCCAGCGTCGGATAGTCGAACAGCAACGTTGAACGCATAGCATAGCCCAAGCTTGTCTGCAAGCGATTTCTCAACTCCACCGCCGTTAACGAATCTAGCCCCAGGTCAAAAAGTCTTTGCTGCGGCTCTACTTGTTGGGGATTGGACAGACCCAAGACTTTGGCAATCTCGCTTTGCAGGTAAGCTTTGAGTAACTCCCGGCGTTCTTCAATTGGAGCAGCTTGCAACTGTTGGAGTAGTTCATCTTTGTACCGTTGGTCGGTTGCAACAACTTTGAAACTCTGCAACATTGGCACCTTTACTCCTGGTGCTATTTGAGCTAGTAACTGCTGCCAGTTCACGGACATAACCCCGACCTGAGTTACATCCTGCACCAGTAACGCTTCTAATGCTTGCAAACCCTGCTCTGGTGAAATCGTTCCCAGACCATGATTCTGCATTCGGCTCTGATGTTGGTTTTCTAATTGTGCTACCATGCCCCCTTGCTCCCAAGGCCCCCAGTTAATACTCAACCCTGCCAGTCCTTGCTGTCGGCGATAGTGAGCCAACCCATCGAGAAAGGCATTGGCGGCAGCATAGTTGCCCTGCCCTGGTGAGCCAAGAAGGGATGCTGCTGATGAGAAGCAAACAAAAAAGTCTAGGGGTAAGGCTTGAGTAAGCTGATGCAAAAGCCAAGCTCCTCGGACTTTTGCAGCCATGACCCCGGTAAACCTCTCCCAACATTGCTGTTGGAGAATGCCATCATCTAAAATCCCTGCTGCATGGATAATTCCTCGCAGTGGTGGCAACTGTGCTGCTATCTTGTTCAGGAGTTTAGTCATATCGGACTGGCTAGAAACGTCTGCTTGCTCAATAAGTACCCGTACACCCGCTTGTTCTAACTTGGCGATCGCTGCTAGGGCTATTAGTGATGGCTCCCGACGACTAGACAGTATAAGGTGGCGAGCGCCTTTGTCTGCCAACCACTGGGCAACTTGTAGACCTAATGTTCCCAATCCGCCGACAATAAGATAACTCGCTAACTCTGGAATGGCAACGCGATCGCTTATCGTCCGTTGTCGAGAGCGAACTAACCTAAGTACATGGCGCTGTCCCTGACGATAGGCAATTTGGTCTTCGCCGTCTGGGGAGAAGAGTTCATCCGCGATCGCGTGCAGATTCAATGAGATAGAGGCATTTGGGTCAAGGTCTAATCGGCGACACTTAAGCTGAGGATATTCCGTAGCTATCGCCCGCCCTAATCCCCATAACGGTGTTTGCTGTACCTGAGTTATAGTTTCTGTTGTCACGGCTTGGCTACCTTTTGTCACTAGCCAAAGTTGTATCGGTTCAGATCCTCCCTGCTGCTCTAGTGCTTGGACTAGATGTAAAACACTGGCACAACCCAGGATTTGCGATCCCTCCAATTCATCTAGATCCAGTTCTGCGGAGGAAGCGCCCTCTAAAGACCATAGATGAATTACACCTTGCAATTTTGTTTGCCGATCGCAACTTGTCTGTAGTAACTGATTAAAGTCATTTAGCTTTAGAGGATTAATCTGGAAATGTCTCTCATCTAGCTGCTGATAGTTTTCCCCAACGGTGACAACTGTACAACTTCCTCCGTGCTGGGTTAACTGCTGGCTGAGTTGTTCACCAAGTTCACAGTCTGCAAAAATTATCCAATGCCCTACTGCCAACTTCTCAATTTCATCTGTAATTAGGGACTTGATCTGCCAGTCAAGTTCATAAAACCAGTTGCTGATATCTGGCTTAATCATGCGCTCTAGGGATTGCTGGGTAGTACGACGCATAGCAAAACCTTCTATCTGAGCTACCACCGCCCCACTAGGATCGACTAACTGGATATCGCTACTCAAAATTTCACTCTCTGAGGCGATCGCATTTCTAGCTTCGGCTTGTCCCCATAACTGACGGTTAGCTCGCCGATAAACTTGCAGACGCTCAATACCAATTGGCAGGTATGGGAAAGAGCGATCGCCTTCTTGAAGTGTAGCCGCACCAGCCAACTGAAGTCCGGCATCCAGCAGAATAGGATGGATTTGGTATCCTTGTGTAGCATTCATACCCGTCTCTTTTGGCAGTTCGATTTGGGCATAACCTTGTCCGGCTTTGCAACCTAGCTGCTGTAGGGAATGGAAACAGACACCAAATGAAATACCTTGCTCTTGCGATCGCTGATAAAAAGCTTGAGGATCAATCTCGATACCATGAGATAGCCAATTTGTCAAATCAATTGTTTTTGGTACAGACCCGATTTCACCTGGTAAGACTGTACCTGTAGCATGGACAGTCCAGGGGTTCTCAGCATTTTCTTTCTTAGGATCGCGACTGCAAATCTCGAACCTATAACTCTGACTTTCTAAAGGATGCAAAACTACCTGCATAATCTTTTCGGGCTGGGTTGCTAAAATTAGAGGCTGCTCCATTGCCACGTTTTCCAACACGATGCAGTCAGATTGGAAAATATTAGCTCCCGCCGCGATCGCCATCTCTAGATAAGCTGCACCCGGCACAATTACCTGCTCAAAGATCCGATGGTCAGCTAGATAAGCCGGAGATGATGCACTAATTATAGATTCAAAGAAAATCTCTTGGCTGCGACCAGCTAACTGTAATCTCTCACCAAGTAAAGGATGTAAACTATGGCTTGGCTTTGTTGTGCGCTGAGGCGGAGTTTCTACCCAGTACTGTTGTCTTTGAAAAGGATAAGTCGGTAATTTCACCTTGCGACGGCGGTAGTCGCTCTCAAATCCCACCCAATTTACTTTTGCTCCCAAAACGTACAATTGTCCTAAACTGGAGAGCATTTGCTGCCAATCTTCTTGTCCCATTCGCAACGATGGCAACCAGATACCGCTATTATCGGGTAAACACTGACGACCCATACCCAATAAAATCGGTTGGGGACTACATTCGAGAAATACTTCATAACCTTGTTGGTGTAATGTCTGCATACTGGCTGCAAAGTTCACAGGTGCGAGAATGTGGCGACTCCAGTATTCCGGTGTTGTGACTTCTGAGGTGGCAATTGCTCCTGTAATGTTAGAAATTAACTTCAGGTGAGGCGAATGATAGGTAATCTGGCGTGCGACTGACTCGAATTGCGCCACCATTGGTTTCATTAGTGGTGAGTGAAAGGCATGAGAAACTTGTAATTGTTTGCTTTTGACTCCCAGTTTTTCTAATTCGGTAACAATGGCTTGTACTGTGGCTGTTTGACCGGAAATGACTGTACTTTGAGGACTATTAATAGCTGCAATTGATACTTGTTTTAAATAAGGGGCAACTGCTTGTTGGACTTGTTCGATAGGTGCAAGCAAGGATACCATCGTGCCTTGAGTTGGTAACTCTTGCATGAGGCGACCCCGTGCAGCAATCAGTTTGAGTCCATCTTCCAAGGAAAAGACTCCAGCTATACAAGCGGCTACATACTCACCCACACTATGACCTATTACTGCACTAGGTATAATTCCCCACGATCGCCACAGTTGATAAAGGGCGTATTCTAGGGCAAATAAAGCGGGTTGGGTATAAGCTGTTTGGTTTAAAGGTGAATCTGTTTGAGGATAAAGTATTTCTAATAAAGGGATTTCTAGTTCAGAACGTAGAATTTCATCGCATTCCTGAAGTGCTTTTCTAAACGTTGGTTGGGTTTGATAGAGTTGTTGCCCCATCCCCGCATACTGGGAACCTTGTCCTGTGAATAGGAAGGCGATTTCTGGCTCGTATACCCTACCTGAACTAATCGTCATAGCTAGCTGTTCGACTAGCTCCTTTGTTGAACCTGCAACGATCGCCATTCGATAGTCAAAGTGCGATCGCCCAGTATTCGCAGTAAAACAAACATCAGCTAACTCTAATTCCGGCGCAGTTTCCAGGTAAGTTCGATATCGCTCTACCAACTGCAATAAAGCCGTTTCACTCTTCGCTGACAGAGCCAAAAGATGGAGGGGACGCTCATGAAGATTTTCATTTTGAATTTTGAATTTTGTTAGCGCAGCGTTAGCGAGTCCGCGAGCGTCATTTTGAATTCCTATTGGCGCTTCTTCCAGGATGACATGGGCATTTGTACCGCTAAAGCCAAATGAGCTAACCCCTGCCAGTCGGGGCTTTTCTCCTCGAATCCAAGCCATGCTATCCGTCGGTATGGCGATCGCTAGTTTGCTCCAGTCAATGTAGGGATTAGGTTGCTTCAGGTGTAAGTGGGGAGCGATGCTGTCATGCTGAAGCTGTAGCACGACTTTTATTAGTCCAGCAATTCCGGCTGCTCCTTCTAAATGTCCGATATTAGTTTTTACAGAACCAACGATTAAAGGGCGATCAGGTGAATGACTGCTGCTAAATACTGCTCCTAGCGCCCCAATCTCAATGGGATCGCCCAAAGATGTGCCTGTGCCGTGAGCTTCAATATAGCTGACTTGGGCTGGCTCGACACCGCTTACTGCTAGGGCGCGACGAATTACAGCTTGTTGGGAAGGGCCGTTAGGAACTGTCAGCCCACTAGTATGCCCGTCCTGATTGATAGCGGAACCGCGAATTAAGGCGAGAATATTATCTCCAGCAGCGATCGCATCAGATAAACGTTTGAGCAGAATAACGCCGCAACCTTCAGAGCGGACAAAGCCATCAGCACTAGCATCGAAGGTTTTGCAGCGTCCATCGGCAGACAGCATTCGCGCTTTTGTAAAGTTAATGTTGAATACTGGCGATAAGAGTCTTTGCACTCCGCCAGCGATCGCCACATCACACTCTTGGTTACGTAGACTTGTACAAGCCAAATGCACAGCTACTAAGGAAGAAGAACAGGCTGTATCTACAGATAGGCAGGGGCCAGTTAATCCTAGCAGGTAAGACAATCGCCCAGAGGCAATACTGTGAGAGTTGCCAGTTGCTAGGTAGGCATCAATCCGCTCCTCTCCTTGGTTAAAGAGGTTCTGGGTATAGTCATTGCTACAAATGCCAATGAAAACACCTGTTAAAACTTTCGCCAAAGCTTCAGGGGTAACTGCGGCTGCTTCTAGGGTTTCCCAAGTAACCTCCAACAGAAGGCGCTGTTGCGGATCGAGGGATATAGCTTCGCGGGCAGAGATGCCAAAGAAATGGGGGTCAAACTCTTGCGGGTTATTGACAAAACCCCCATAACGTGTATTCATCTTCGCTGGGGCATCGGGATCGGGGTCATAGTAGGCGTTGATATCCCAGCGATCGCCAGGAACTTCGGCGATCGCATCTTTACCCTGGTGGAGTAGTTGCCAGAACATTTCCGGATCGTTTGCCCCACCTGGAAACCGACAACCCATGCCGATAATTGCGATCGGTTCAGTCTTGGCACTCAAGAGGGCGTTCAGCTTGGCCTTCTGCTCCCTAATTTCGAGCAAAGCGTCTTTGAGAAGTTTGGCATAGTCTGGTTGGGGATTACTCTGGCTCATTCTCCACCTCCGTATAGTTCATCAGCCAGTAATGCTGCCAACTCTTCTTGGGACAAATCGGCTAAATCGGTATGGCTGGTTTGAGTTATTTCCGTTGTTTCCAGTGAAGCTGACTGGTCATCAGGTAATAGATTCTGCACTAAGTAATTAACCAGAGTCTCGATTGTGGGATAGTCCATAATTGCTGTTGCTGGCAGTGAATAGCCCAAACTCCCTTGTAATCGGTTTCTTAACTCCACAGCAGTCAGTGAGTCCATTCCCAAGTCAAAAAAGCCCGATCGTTCATTAATGGTTTTTGCCGAAGCCATACCTAATACATGGGCTACTTGCTGTTGTACGTGGTTTAACAACAACCGTCGTCGATCGCTAGGCAATGCTCTCCGCCATTGTTGCAGAAATTCCGACTCGATTTTGACAGATGAAGAGTCAGTTTTCTCCTGCCAATCTGCTAAGAAACGGTAGTTTAACCAATGGGACAAGCCCTGTTTATTAGACCAGTCTATGGCAACTAACCCGACTTCTACGGCTTCTGGTTGCTTGAGCAATTGTTCTAGGGCTAGTAATACCTGTTGTGGTTGAATCGCTTTGATTCCTAGCTGCTGCCCACGCACGTCAGCCCCTTTTTCAGCGGCTTCTCCGATTTGGGACACTGTTCCCAAGTGTAGACTTTGACCAGGTAAACCGAGCGATCGCCGATAGTGGGCAAATCCATCTAGAAACGCATTCGCGGCGGCATGATTGGCTTGTCCAGGAACACCGAGTAATGAAGAAACCGAGGAAAACAAAATAAAGAAATCTATTGCATCTGTGAGAGTTAATTGATGCAAATTCCAAGCTCCTTGCACCTTGGGAGCCATCACACGAGCAAATTTTTCCCAACTTTGGTGTTGTAATGTGGCATCGTCGAGCATTCCTGCTGAGTGAATAATACCCCTTAAGGTTGGTAAAGATTGGCGGATATGACTAAATACACGGCTCATGGCTTCATAATCGGCAACATCAGCTTGAATGACTGTTACCTCAACGCCAGCTTGTGCGATCGCGTTAATTTGTTTTTGCGCCGCTTCATTAGCTGGGCGACGACTGACTAATACTAGATGTTTGCCGCCTTTGTCCACCAACCATTGGGCAACCAATAATCCCAACCCACCCAAGCCACCTGTAATCAAATAAGTGCCGTCGGCAGAAAAAGATAGAGCAGGGGAGCAGGGAGCAGGGAGCAGGGGAGAGGAAAAGGCTTGTTGAGTCCAGAAATTGGGATAATTTATTTTTTGGAGTTCCCTTGCTGACTCATCCTCCTGAGTGACAACAATTTTGCCAATATGCTTGGCTTGTTGCATATAACGAAAAGCTTGTACAGTCTGCTGAATGGGGAATACTGTTAATGGTGAAGGTTGAAAATAACCACTAGCAAACTTTTCTGCTATTTCTGTCAGCAATGAATGTATTAGGTCTGGTTGCTCTTGAGCAGTACGTACCAAGTCGAAAGTTGTATAAATAATATCTGGACGGACGGCAGCAACTTCGGCACTTGTCCACACCCCACGCTTGGCAATTTCGATGAAGTGTCCACCTTCTCTTACAACCGAGAGACTCTTGGCAACAAAATCACCAGAAGTTAACGAGTTGAGAACAATATCTACCCCTTGTCCTTGGGTTAGTTGCATCACCCGATCGCCAAATTCGGTTGTACGAGAATTCATAATATGTCGCACACCCATTCCTGCCAGGGTTTTCCACTTGGAGGGACTGGCGGTGGCAAAAACTTCTGCTCCGGCTTTTTGGGCAATTTGGACTGCGGCGATCCCAGTTCCGCCAGCAGCAGCATGAATTAAAACGCGATCGCCTGGTGAGATTTTGGCTAAATGCTTCAGGGCATAGTAAGCAGTTAAAAAGTTGCTGGGAATCGAGGCAGCTTCGGCAAAGCTCAGGCGTTGGGGTTTGGCAACGACTTGGGTAGCCTTGACGGTGACATATTGACTAAATGCACCCTCAACTACGGCAATTACCGCGTCGCCAATAGCAAATCCCTCAACTCCTGCTCCTAAAGCAACGATCGCCCCGGCACATTCGCCACCAAAACTCACCATTTGTTTGAGATGTGACTGAGAAACACCATCCACTTGTTCTGGAATCAAATCTAGGGCAGCGATGACATCTAGAAAGTTTAGTCCAGTGGCTTTGACTTGAATTTCTACTTCCCCTGGATTGGGAGAACGGCGAGTTGTCGATGCCAAGATCAGTTTATCTAAAGAACCTCGACTCGTCATTGTCAGTTGAAAAGGACTTGCCAAAATCTGAGAACTGGCAATTAAGCGAGGAACATACCGAGCATTCCGCCGTAAAGCAATTTGGTCTTCTTGGTCTTCAGCCGACACTTCAGCCCAAAGACTAGCGGCTTGTTCTTCAATACTCTCGCTGGGATCTAAATCTATGCGCGTACACCGTAATTCTGGATGCTCTAGAGCGATCGCTTTGCCCATACCCCATAAAGATGACTGCCCCACTCCAGATAGGTTCAGTTCTGAGCGATCGGCGGGTTGTGTACCACGAGTTACTATCCATAGTCGGGGTTGCGGGGAAAGATTAGCGGCGATCGCTGCTTGTACAAGGGATAAGACTGTACCACATCCTAAGTGAGCGATCGCTTCCAGATTTTGGGCATTAATCGCTGAAGCTTCAGGGCTATCAAGTGTCCAACAATGAATGATGCCATATAATCCTGGCGTTTGGTCGGCAATCTTTTTAATTAACTGCTCGTATTCTTGGGGGGAAGCAGACTGTTCTATTTGTAACAGCTGTTCAGTTGCCAAAGGTTGCTTGATTATTGTTTGGCTGGCAACAGGAAACTGGTTGTTCCTCTCTGTTCCCTGTTCCCTGTTCCCCGTTCCCTCTTTAATCAATACCAGAGTGCAAGTTTCGCCTTGAGTTTGCAGATGTTCGGCGAGTTGGCTGCCGACTCCCTGCCGATCTGCGAGAATTAGCCAACCCCGCTCTTTAACTATTGATTTCTCTAAAGGTTGCTCAATATTTTGGGCGATAATTACCGACTGTTTTGCTCCTGTAGCTGGTGGCGGTAGCACAGCAACAGGACTCAACCCATTAGTTTGTAGGACTTGTTGCCATTGGCAAACATTTAGTAAGGGGTAATCGGGTCGTAATTCTCGGTCTTGGAAACGCCACCAGCCTGGTAGCAAGCCGAAGATCAAATCTATCCAAAGTTGGCGATCGGTTCCTTCTAGCAACACGAGCAACCCTCCTGGAGCTAGTAACTGTTTGACGTGCTGTAGGGTTTGGTTGATATCCTGAGTGGCGTGTAAAACGTTGGCTGCTATCACCACATCGTATTCATAAGCATCAAAACCTTGGGCTGTTGGCTCTTGCTCAATGTCTAAAGTTTTGTAATCGACAAATTTATAATTTTCAAATCGGTTTTGGGCTTTACTGAGGAAAAGCTGACCAATATCAGTAAAACAATAGTGAGTTTGACTAGCCTGTAGTTCTGGCAATAAATAGCTGGTCGTTCCTCCCGTACCTGCACCAATTTCTAAAATCCGAATTCCTCGTTGGGGTGGTGCATCAGCTATTGCTATTTTCACAACCTGTTGCACTAGGGTGTTGTAAATTTGCGCGGCGGGTGAGTCTTGGTAAAGTTGAGTAGCTGAATCAATATCTGCCGTGGGAAAAACTACTTGGGTTGGCTCCGCAGCACCACGCAAGACTGCACACAGGTTCTCTCCACAGCGCTGCACCAAAGTTAGTTCGCCTTGAATAAGAGTAGTGTATGGTTGCAAACTTTGGAGATAAATATCTGGGTTAGCAGCAGGTAGAGGCTGGCGGACTTGCCACTGACCGGAAATTGCCGTCAAAATTTGCTCTGCGGTGAGAATTTGTAACAGGTGTTGTAAGAGTTGGTAGTGTTGGGGTACAACACCCAAACGTTGAGCAGCAACTAAGAGGGAGAATTTATCTCCGACTGAGAAAGACCACCCCAGTTGACTTAATGCTTGGATAATATACTCTAAACTTAACTGCTCAAGTTGGGGCAGGAGGGTGGTGTAAATCTGGATGTCATCGCCAGCAATCAAACGCTCTAGGTGCGGTTGGAGTTGGTTAGCGATCGCCTCTGGAGATGGAATAAAGTGGGGAGGTTCTAATTTGCCAAACCGGGACTGCGATCGCCATTCCACCTCATAAAGGCAATTCTGTAGAGAGTCTTTACCTTGATTTAGAAGTGCTTGAGATGTGACTGCTTGGAATCGCAAACCATCCAGCACTGCTACAAGTTGGCGTTCGCTATCAAACAATGTAACCTGAGCTTTGAGCGCAAAATTTGACTGCTCTTGCAAAGAAGCAACTGCCCATATTTCTAAGCTGGGACGGCGATACACTATCAAACGTTCAACACCAACGGGAACGTAGGTGCAAACTCGATCTATTTCCACAAGACCACCCACAACCTGCATCGCTGCATCTAACAACGCTGGATGGAGCCAATAATTACAATCTTGATGCAAATTTGCAGGAAGTTGAATCTGCCCCAAAGCTTGATTCTGTCCTCGCTGTAACTTTTGCAATCCCTGGAAACTAGAACCATAATCAATACCCTGCTGTTGTAACTGCTGGTAAAATGCCTTAACTTCGATTGACTCCTGATTTGTCCAAGTCTCTAAATCTAATTCTGCGGGGATTGTGTTTGTCTCGTTTGCTAAAACTGTACCTGTAGTATGGACAGTCCAAGGGTTCTCACTATTTTCTCTCTGAGAGTCACGGCTGCAAATCTCGAAGCCATAACCCTGATTTTCTAAAGGACTCAAGATTACTTGGACAATCTTTTCCTGGTGTGTTTCTAAAATTAAAGGTCGAGCGATCGCTACGTTTTCTAACACAATGCAGTCAGATTGAAAAATATTAGCTGCTGCTGCGATCGCCATTTCTAAATAAGCTGCACCTGGAAAAATTACCTGCTCTAATATACGGTGGTCAGCTAGGTAAGCTAGAGATGATGCACTAATAATAGATTCAAAGAAAATCTCTTTGGTACGACTGGCTAGTTGTAATCTTTCACCAAGTAAGGGATGTCGGTTGTAGCTTGGCTTCGTTGTGGGTTGAGATGGAGTTTCTAGCCAGTAACTCTGTCTTTGAAAAGGGTAAGTAGGTAATTTCACCTTGTGACGGCGGTAGTCGCTCTCAAATCCCACCCAATCTGCCTTTGCTCCCAAAACATACAATTTTCCCAAACTTTGCAGAATTTGCTGCCAATCTTCTTGTCCAATTCGCAACGATGGCAACCATGTAGAGCCTTCATCAGATACGCATTGGCGACCCATACCTAATAAAATCGGTTGCGAACCACATTCGAGAAATACTTTATAGCCATGCTGGTGTAATGTCTGCATACTGGCAGCAAAATTCACAGGTGCGAGAATATGGTGACACCAATATTCAGGTGTTGTGACTTCTGAGGTGGCAAATGTGCCTGTGATATTAGAGATAAATTTTAGCTGCGGCGAATGATAGGTAATCTGGCGTGCGACTGACTCAAATTGCCCTACCATTGGTTTCATCAGTGGTGAGTGAAAGGCATGAGAAACTTGTAGTTGCTTGGTTTTGACTCCCAGTTTTTCCAGTTCGGTAACAATGGCTAGCACTGCGGCTGTTTGACCGGAAATTACTGTACTTTGAGGACTATTAATAGCAGCAATTGATACTTGTTCTAAATAGGGAGAAATTGCTTCTGTGACTTGTGCAACTGGGGCGAGTAAAGCTACCATCATGCCTTGAGTTGGTAACTGTTGCATGAGGCGACCTCTGGCAGCAATCAGTTTTAGTCCATCTTCAAGGCTAAAGACTCCAGCTACACAAGCCGCTACATACTCGCCGACGCTGTGACCGATCGCGGCACTAGCTGTAATTCCCCAAGATTGCCAAAGTTGATACAGGGCGTATTCTAGGGCAAATAAGGCGGGTTGGGTATAAGCTGTTTGGTTTAAAGGTGAATCTGTTTGAGAATACAGTATTTCTAATAAAGGAATTTCTAATTCCGAACGCAGAATTTCATCGCATTGCTGAATTGCTTTTCTAAAAGTTGGTTGGGTTTGATAGAGTTGTTGCCCCATTCCCGCATACTGGGAACCTTGTCCTGTGAATAGGAAGGCGATTTTCGGAGGTTCATTCCCAATTATCCCACTACTGAGTCCAGGCAACTCTTCATGGCGACAGAAAGCAGTAAGTTTCGTTGCCATCTGGGCGACTGTTGCTCCTACTACACTCAAGCGATCGCTAAAGTGTAAACGTCCTGTGTGAGCAGTGAAACAGATGTCAGCGAGTGGCTGCGATATGCCATCTAAGCGCAAGTATTCGCAGTAATTGAGCGCTAATTGCTTCAGTGCTGCTGCATTTTTGGCAGATAAGTTCAGGAGATGCAGGGGGCGTTCCCATTTCGTCTCTACCGCATCCGGTAACGGTGGCGCTTCTTCAAGCACTAGATGAGCATTAGTTCCGGTAAACCCAAAAGAACTTATTCCAGCCCTGCGGCGATCGCACGAAACCCAGGGAGTTAACGTAGTCGGAATTTTGATAGGCAAATTTTTCCAATCAATTTTAGGATTAGGGTGCTGTAGGTGCAAGTGGTGTGGAATCATCTGATGTTGCATTGCTAAAACAACTTTAATCAGCCCTGAAACCCCTGCTGCTGCTTCTAAGTGACCAATGTTTGTCTTAACTGAGCCAACAAATAACGGAGATTCTGGAGTGCGTTCCTGCCCTAAAACTGCGGCGGCGGCATTGAGTTCGATTGGATCTCCTAAAGATGTGCCAGTTCCATGAGCCTCTAGGTAACTAATTTGATGAGGCTGGAGTTGCGCCCAAGCAAGTGCTTGATAAATAAGTTGCTGTTGAGCCTGCCCGTTAGGGACAGTTAAACCACTGCTGGAACCATCGTGGTTGACTGCACTGCCCCGAATTAGAGCTAGAATCCTGTCTCCATCGCGTTGAGCTTCACTGAGACGCTTCAAGACTACCATGCCGCAGCCTTCCCCACGGGCATAGCCATCGGCTGAGGCATCAAAAGTTTTGCACAAACCATCACCAGAAATCATCCGCACACTGGAAGCCCAGATGTAAGAGGCAGGAGTAAGATGGAGTTTGACACCGCCAGCGATCGCCATTTGACATTCGCGTAAGTGCAAACTATTACAAGCTTGGTGAATAGCGACTAACGATGATGAGCAGGCGGTATCAATAGCCAGGGTTGGCCCCGTAAAACCGAAGGTGTAGGCTAGACGACCAGCCGCACTCGAAAAAGCATTACCAGTTCCCGCGAAAGTGCCAACAGGACTATCAGGGTTTTGCTGCAAATGTTGGGCAATTAACTGCTCGTAGTCGTGTCCGTCGTTGCCGACAAAGACTCCTACAGACGCACCAGCCAGCCGTTCTGGAGCGATCGCAGCTTGTTCTAGAGCTTCCCAACTTACTTCTAGCAACAATCGGTGTTGTGGATCGATCGCTACAGCTTCGCGGGGAGAAATACCAAAAAAGGCAGGGTCGAAGCGATCGATACTGTTGATAAAGTTGCCGTAGCGAGTGTAAATTTTGCCTGGGATTCCTGGAGTCGGGTCATAATAAGTTTCAATGTTCCAGCGATTTTGGGGAATTTCTGCTCTAGTATTAGTTCCCGATGCCAGCAATTGCCAAAAGCTTTCGGGATCTGTAGCATCCCCAGGAAAGCGACAACTCATGCCAACGATCGCTATAGGTTCATAAATATCACTAATAGGGTCATTTGGTTGGTTTGCTTTTGCTTGGGCCAGTGCTAGTACATCTGTGGCGAGATAGTGAGTCAACCGTTCAATGTTGGGAAAGTCAAAACTTAAGGTGCTGGGTAAATTAACCCCCAAAAGCTGGTTGAGGCGATCGCGTAATTCCACTGCCATCAGCGAATCCATTCCCAACTCAAAAAATCCTTGCTCAAGGGCTGGTAATTCCTCTGTCGGCAAGCCTAATACCCGCGCCACTTCGCCCTGCAAAGTGCGGCGTAATATTTCCAGACCTTCTGTGGCTGGAACTGATGTCAGTTGTTCGCGCAGTTGTGTTGGTTGTGCTGTCTCGATTGCTTGCTCAAGTTGAGTTTGCGGTGCAAGTTGCTCCAGCAGTCGCCGAGTTCGACCTACTGCATAAATTGCCCCAAAGCGTTGCCAATCTACAGGCGCGACGACAATTTGGCGATTCTGGGAATTCAACAGTAACCCCATCGCAGCTTTAACCTGGGTCAAATTCAAACTCCCTACGCCGATCTTCTGCAATCTTTGGGTTAAGGCTTTAGCCCCAGGTTGATTTATCATACCTGCGCCGATAACAGCAGACCAATTTATGGTTAAGGCTGGTAATCCTTGAGACTGGCGGTAAGCTGCAAATAGATTTTGAAATTCATTAGCAGCAGCGTAGTGAGATTGGTTTGCCGATCCCCACACAGCAGCGATAGAAGAGAAGTTGATAAAAAAGTCTAATTCCCAATCCTGACTAATTTGGTGTAAATTCCAAGTACCAGCTACTTTGGGTTCTAGCGTTTGCTGTAGTATTGAATGCTCTAGCTCGGCAATCCGATACATACCACCGTCGCTACCTGCTGCATGAATAATTCCACTGATAGGAGGTAGTTTTCTTAGTAGCTCTGATATGGCATTTCGCAGACTTTCACCGTCACTCACATCAGCTATAGGCGTAATAATTTCTACTCCTGCTGCCCGGAGTTGCTTAACAGCTTCTTGTTTTTCTCTAGTATTGATGCCACTGCGACTGAGTAAAATCAAGTATCGAGCGCCTTGTTCCACTAGCCACTGAGCGACACTTAATCCTAAGCCTCCTAATCCGCCGCTAATTAGATAAGAGCGATCGCTCTTAATAGAGAATTTAGAGGTAGTTTCTGGGTAGCTTTTAACAAGTCGAGCAACATACCGGGTTCCTGAACGATAAGCTATGTGTTCCTCTCCTGAAGTTCCCAATAACTCAATTGCGATCGCCTGAGCTTGTTCCTGAATGGCAGCTTGTCGATCCAAATCTATTAACCCGCCCCAATGTTGGGGATACTCCAGCCCAAACGCCCGACTTTGACCCCACACAGGTGCTTTAGAAATGGCTGGTAAATCTTTACCTAGAGCGATCGCGTTCTCTGTGATTACCCAAAGTTTAGCGGTGCTACTCCAAGGCTGGGATACCACAGTTTGCATGACATCCAGTAGTTGCCCGCAATTGGTATTTACGCTAGCTGTCAAAGTAGCTGTAGTTAGCGTTTCCGTCGCAGGTAAATCCAAACTCCAGAGGTAGATAATTCCCGTTAGAGATGAGGGGGACAAGGTAGAAAATACTTCCTCATCTCCTTCTGCCTCCTGCCTTCTGCCATCTGCCTTTCCTGAAGTTACTAGAGAACAGGTTTGTCCCTGTTGCTCTAAAACTTGAGCTAGGGTAGAAGCTAAAGTCCCTGAGTTGGCTAGAATCAGCCAATGACCAGGTGTGGAATTTTCAGCAGCAGAAACAGCGTCAGGACTGGGTTGCCATTGCACCTCATACAGACAATCCTGAATTGAAGCGATCGCTTGTTGCTGTTGATGTTCTTGAATCAGTCGCTCTAAAATTTCAACTTGAGCAGCATTTAATTGGCGATCGGTTCTGCTGAGAAGTTGGGACAACTGCTCAGTTTGCCCTGCTTCCAGCAGTGCTATTACCTGGGTTTGTTGCTCAGAAGTAGGTTTGTGTTTGTTTGCTGGAGTAAGTTCCGCCCAGTAGCGTTTTCTCTGGAAAGGATAAGTGGGCAAAACTACTTTACGATAATGAAGATTTTGATAAAATCCAGTCCAAGCGATCGCTGCCCCACGCACATACAAATCTGCCAAACTTTGCAGGATTTGCTGCCAATCTTCTTGTCCGACTCGCAAGGATGGCAACCATGTAAAGCGTTCATCAGATAAGCATTGGCGACCTATACCTAATAAAATCGGTTGCGAACCACATTCAAGAAATACCTCATAACCTTGCTGGTGTAATGTCTGCATACTGGCTGCAAAGTTCACAGGTGCGAGAATGTGGCGACACCAATATTCCGGTGTTGTTACCTCTGAAGTGGCAATTTTACCTGTGATATTAGAGATGAATTTTAGCTGCGGCTGATGATAAGTAATTTGACGAGCGATTAACTCGAATTCTGGCAGCATCGGTTTCATCAGTGGTGAGTGAAAAGCGTGAGAAACCTCTAGTTGTTTGCTTTTTACCCCAAGTTTTTCCAATTGACTAACAATAGCTTGCACTGCGTCTATTTGACCAGAAATAACTGTGCTTTCAGGGCTATTAATAGCAGCAATTGATACCCAATCTGAATACGGTGCAGTTACTTGTTGAACTTGTGCAAATGGGGCGAGTAAAGATACCATCATGCCCTCAGTCGGTAACTGCTGCATGAGGCGACCCCGTGCAGCAATCAGTTTGAGTCCATCTTCTAGGGAAAAGACTCCTGCTATACAAGCTGCTACGTATTCGCCGACGCTGTGACCGATGACGGCATCAGGTGTAATTCCCCACGATCGCCAGAGTTGATAAAGGGCGTATTCTAGGGCAAATAAGGCGGGTTGGGTATAAGCTGTTTGGTTTAAAGGTGAATCTTTGTCTGTTGCTGGATACAGTATTTCTAATAAAGGAATTTCTAGTTCAGAACGCAGAATTTCATCGCATTCCTGAAGTGCTTTTCTAAAAGTTGGTTGGGTTTGATAGAGTTGTTGCCCCATCCCCGCATACTGGGAACCTTGTCCTGTAAACAGAAAAGCAATTTTCGGTGGAGTCTCAGAATTAGTTTTCGTAGTATTTTGCCAATTTTTCAGCTTTTGAATCAGATCGGTGGTTGTAGCAGCAACAAGTCCAAGGCAGTAGTCAAAGCGATCGCGCCCTGTATTGGCACTAAAACAAATATCTTCAAGCAATACCTCTGGATGACTTTCCAAGTAGGTTTGATAAGACTGACCGAGATCGACTAGCCCCTGCTGACTTTTAGCCGATAAAGTCAGGAGATGGTAGGGGCGCCTAGAAGAGGCAGGGGGACAGAGGGGATGGGGGGCAGAGGGGTAGAGGGGCAGAGGGGCGGAGGGGAGCAGGGGAGCAGGGGAAATACCATTGTCACTTCTCCCCTGCTCCCCTGCTCCCCTGCTCCTCTGCTCCTCTGCTCCCCTGCTCCCCTGCTCCTTTAATGGTGCTTCTTCGACAATTACATGAGCATTAGTGCCACTGAATCCAAAAGAACTAACTCCTGCCAGCCGGGGCTGATTCCCCTTCGACCAGGGTATGAGTTGGGTTGGCACATAAATCGCCAATTCTGACCAGTTAATGTGGGGATTAGGTTGTTTTAAATGTAAATGGGGGGCAATCTCCTCATGTTGCAGTTGCAGAACTAACTTGATTAATCCCGCAATACCCGCAGTTGATTCAGTATGCCCGATATTCGTCTTTGCAGAACCGACAATCAAGGGTGTTTCTAGGGTGTGATTTTTCCCAAACACCCCATCTAAAGCAACAATTTCGATGGGATCTCCTAGAGATGTTCCCGTACCATGAGCTTCGATATAGCTAATCTGAGCCGGATCGATTTTGCCATTGTTCAGTGCTTGACGAATAACTTGTTCTTGGGCAGGCCCGTTAGGCACTGTCAAACCACCACTACGACCATCTTGATTGACGGCACTGCCTCGAATCAGCGCTAAGATATTATCCCCATCCCGTTTTGCATCCGAGAGGCGTTTCAGAACCACTACACCACATCCTTCTCCACGTCCGTAACCATCGGCTGCGGCATCAAAGGTCTTGCAACGCCCGTCGGGAGAAAGGGTATGCGCCTGACATTCAGCAATGTAACTTTCTGGAACTAGCATCAGGTTAATCCCACAAGCCAGCGCCAAGTCGGATTCCCCAAGCCGCAAACTTTGGCAAGCTAAATGAACCGCTACCAGCGATGAGGAGCAAGCGGTGTCTACAGTTAGAGTTGGGCCTTGCAAACCGAAGGTAAAGGCAATTCGTCCCGCAGCAGTGCTAGGAGCCGAGCCGGAGGCTGAGTGGGCATTGATAGCTTCGTAGTTGGGAAAAGCGATGGTGGGATACTCTAGGTTCATCAGCCCGACAAAAACACCCGTTTTGCTTCCTAGCAGCGACTTTGAAGGTACGCCAGCGCACTCTAAACTTTCCCAGCAAACTTCTAGCAGTAGCCTTTGTTGAGGATCTAAAAAATTGGCTTCTCTAGGAGAAATGCCGAAGAATTGAGCATCAAAGCGATCAATGGGTAGATTGAGAAATGCCCCCTGGCGGGTGTAAATTTTGCCCGGTGTGCCAGGGTTGGGATCGTAGAACGCTTGAATATCCCAACGACTAAGAGGTACTTCTGAAACCAGATCGGCTCCGGCTCTGAGGTGTTGCCAAAACTCCTCCGGTGAGTTAGCACCACCAGGAAGCCGACAACTCATGCCGATAATTGCTAACGGCTCAGTCTGAGCTTGTTCTAGCTCTGTGAGTTTTGCTTTTGTCTCCCGCAGCTGGACTAGTGCTTCTTTGGCTATCCGCGATCGCTCATCTGATGATGAAACCAC